>CANQSN010000003.1 GCA_947626505.1 uncultured Lachnospiraceae bacterium | reverse complement strand
TATATGATTTGACCAGCGATACAGATGTGAATAGTTTAGAAATCGCACTATTATTTTATTCATATTTGAATGACAAAGCAGACGATTTTTTAGAAGCAAATGATTTCAGCAGAGATGAAATCAAATCAGGTCTTGAAAATGTTGTTGATAACTTTGGACTAAGCAGTATTTCAAAAATGTTTTTGACAGACTTTTAATGGAATTGTCTGGTTATCAATACTTTCTCGACAGAGATAAGGATTACAAGCGAAAAAAATAATGCCCGCCCTGTCGAAACCAGGACGGGCGCCTCTCTTTAAGTTCAATATACCATATTCTGTGAGTAGTTTCAACCACTTTCTTTATGTTTATTTACAAATAGAAAAGTGGTATTAAAAATGCAGACAGACTCAGATGCTGCATACAGTGCAACTGTTGTTGGAGATTGGACTCCTTGATTTGCAATAGTTCTAAAAATATGTTAATGTAATTCTAAAAGAACGTTAATATAATATATTAACGTTCTTTTAATAGTATTATTTGCATGGAACGAATAAAAAAGTAAGGTATAGATAATGCAGATTATTAGAAAGGGTAATTTGATGGATAAAGTTAAAAAAACATTCGGGCATTTGCTTTTATCTCAGGTGAAAAAGGTTCTTTGTAATCCGTTTTTTGTTGTGGCAATAGTTTTGCAGACAATAGCTTTACTTGTTGTTGTTTATGGGTACTATATAAGTTTCGGCCCTGAGCGCGATCAGTATCTGTATCTGCTGGATGCCTCTATTTGCATGGGACTTGGAAAGGTGCTGATTCCAATACTGTCTGTATTGCCGATGGTAGCGGTAAAGGAGTCTACAGGGTTAAATGATTACTTTACATTTATACGAACTTCCCGTAAAAACTATCTGTTATCTGAAAGCATTGCAGCAGCGTTGTCAGGCTTTTTGGTTGTGGGTATCGCCTGTCTGTTATTTGTTTTTATTTTATTTTTGCTGGGATACAGGGGCGTTGGAATAGGATTTACTGATTCGTCTGAAATGGGCGGCGAGTATAGCGAGTATGCAACATCATGTTTAGCTGTGTATTTAGATGAATCGAAAAGGTTTATAATACTGATTTTGAGAATATTAATTATGGCGCTGTATGGCGCTGTATGGCCTATGCTTTTATTAGTAATATCTCGGTTTACTGTAAACAAGTATGTTATGTTAGTCGGCCCTTTTTTGATTAATGATATATGGGGTACTTTGGTAGTTCCGTTAGGAGTGCAGATTTATTTGGATCCTGCATGGCAGATGTTGTTTTATTCCGCAGAACTCGAAATATTGACGTTCGGCAGATTGATTTATGAGTTCGCTTTTCATATTGTTGCTGTAATTTTGTTTTTTATTATTTATGCAGCAATATTTACTTACCAAAACAGTAAGGGGTAGGGGAAATATATAACGTAGTTAAAATTTTGTAAAATAAATCTTACTTTATTAAATCTTTCATGTGAAATTTACTAAGCTAATGAGAGATAAATGGATTTGTCGATATTTGTCGAACGATTTTAGCTTTGTCGATATTTGTCGAACGAACCATGTTGATTTTGTATTATTTATGATGTAGTATATAACTAGAATGCATTCTGGCAACTTGTTAATGGCATTAATATATTAGTAACATGAGAATTGTTATATATTACTAAAGGTGGATTTAGTATGAACAGGCGTCTGTAAAAATAGTAATTGAAGAAAGGAGTAAATAGGAAAAATGCTGCAAAGGATAAAAGCGCAGCTTTATGTCCGGTCATTTTCATCACCAAAAAAAGGGTTGAAAAAATTTTAGAAAAGAGGTATTAAAAATGAAAAGAAAATTACTTTTATTGGCAATGTGTTTAGCGATAGGAGCTTCTTTTGTATGCCCGAAGGCAGCGGGAACTCCGTTTGAGTTTGTTTTAGCCGCTAAAGGTGGCGCAAGGCAAACATTAAGCGTAAAAAAGGGTAGTGCAGGAGCAGCTGTTATTAATGCTACAAGAGTATCTAATGCAAGCGGTTATCCGGTATATGTCACAATGAGGGATCCTAATGATAATTCTAATGCATCATTACCGGGAAAAATTACGGGCACAATGAGAAAGACTGTGTCCTACAAGTCGGGATATGGTAAAGTAGGTAATAAGTACTATATGCGTATGTATACAGACAAAGATTCTAGATACAGTGCAACTGTTGTTGGAGATTGGACTCCTTGATTTGCAATAGTTCTAAAAATATGTTAATGTAATTCTAAAAGAACGTTAATATAATATATTAACGTTCTTTTAATAGTATTATTTGCATGGAACGAATAAAAAAGTAAGGTATAGATAATGCAGATTATTAGAAAGGGTAATTTGATGGATAAAGTTAAAAAAACATTCGGGCATTTGCTTTTGTCTCAGGTGAAAAAGGTTCTTTGTAATCCTTTTTTTGTTGTGGCAATAGTTTTGCAGACAATAGCTTTACTTGTTTTTGTTTATGGGTACTATATAAGTTTCGGCCCTGAGCGCGATCAGTATCTGCTTATGCTGGATTGTACCACTTCTATAGGTCTTGGAAAGATGCTGATTCCAATACTGTCTGTATTGCCGATGGTAGCGGTAAAGGAGTCTACAGGGTTAAATGATTACTTTACATTTATACGAACTTCCCGTAAAAACTATCTGTTATCTGAAAGCATTGCAGCAGCGTTGTCAGGCTTTTTGGTTGTGGGTATCGCCTGTCTGTTATTTGTTTTTATTTTATTTTTGCTGGGATACAGGGGCGTTGGAATAGGATTTACTGATTCGTCTGAAATGGGCGGCGAGTATAGCGAGTATGCAGCATCATGTTTAGCTGTGTATTTAGATGAATCGAAAAGGTTTATAATACTGATTTTGAGAATATTAATCCTGTCTCTGTATGGCGCTGTATGGCCTATGCTTTTATTAGTAATATCTCGGTTTACTGTAAACAAGTATATTATGTTAGTCGGCCCTTTTTTGATTAAAGATATATGGGGTATTTTGGTAGTTCCGTTAGGAGTGCAGATTTATTTGGATCCTGCATGGCAGATGTTGACTTATTCTGCAGCGCTCAAGATATTGACGTTCGGCAGATTGATTTATGAGTTCGCTTTTCATATTGTTGCTGTAATTTTGTTTTTTATTATTTATGCAGCAATATTTACTTACCAAAACAGTAAGGGGTAGGGGAAATATATAACGTAGTTAAAATTTTGTAAAATAAATCTTACTTTATTAAATCTTTCATGTGAAATTTACTAAGCTAATGAGAGATAAATGGATTTGTCGATATTTGTCGAACGATTTTAGCTTTGTCGATATTTGTCGAACGAACCATGTTGATTTTGTATTATTTATGATGTAGTATATAACTAGAATGCATTCTGGCAACTTGTTAATGGCATTAATATATTAGTAATATGAGAATTGTTATATATTACTAAAGGTGGATTTAGTATGAACAGGCGCCTGTAAAAATAATAATTGAAGAAGGGGGGAATAGGAAAAATTATTGAAAAAGATTTTTAAAATTACGATTTATAGGACAGACTGCGCTTTAAATCAAAGGATAAAGCATAACTTTATGTCCGGTCATTTTCATCACCCTCAAAAAGGGTTGAAAAAATTTTAGAAAAGAGGTATTAAAAATGAAAAGAAAATTACTTTTATTGGCAATGTGTTTAGCGATAGGAGCTTCCTTTGTATGCCCGAAGGCAGCGGGAACTCCGTTTGAGTTTATTTTATCCGCTCATGGTGGCGCAAGGCAAACATTAAGCGTAAAAAAGGGTAGTGCAGGGGCAGCAACTGTTAATGTTACAAAAGTATCTAATGCAAGCGATTATCCGGTATATGTCAGAATGAGGGATCCTAATGATAATTCCTATGCATCAGCCCTGGTGAAAATTAATGGTACAGGGAAAAAATCTTTGACCTACAATTCGGGATATGGTAAAGTAGGTAATAAGTACTATATGCGCATGCAGACAGACTCAAATGCTGCATACAGTGCATCTGTTGTTGGGAATTGGACTCCTTGATTTGCAATAGTTCTAAAAATATGTTAATATAATTCTAAAAGAATGGTAATATATTACAATATATTTTTAGTATGACTTGTATGGAATTGCTAGTATGATTTGAATGGAACGGAGGGGCAATGTTATGAAAAAAAAGACACAATTTCTAGGTTGTTTTCTTATTTTTTTGGCTGGGATTGCAATCGGAATATTTGGTACATGCATATATAATTCTAAAAAAGATTTAAAAGAGGCTTCTACTCAAGAAAGTAAACAGCCGGAACAAGAAAGCGAACAGCCGGAACAAGAAAGCAAACAGCCGGAACAAGATGATAAAAAGGGAGATGAACTTACGGACTATGAATCACAGGCTTCCTTTATATTAACTAAAGATTGTCATCCCTCCGTTCCTAAAGATATGGCGGTATATTATACAAAACCGGTGGAATATGACGATTATGTCAAGATGATGAATATGTTTTACTTAGAAGGAACGGAAAATATAAACGATATAAAGAAAATAGATAGTAATACATATGATGAGAATTGCTCGCAATATCCCATTGATACATGGAAGTCAGATTTAATTGAAGATGAACGGACGATTACCATAGATAGCAGCAGAGACTACTTTAATTATAAATGTGAATCAAAAATAAGCGGGTATCTTGATAGTGCAAGCGGTAAAATCAGTATGAGCTCGGAAAATATAAACTCAGAAGAAGTAGAAAGCGATAAGCTGCCTATAGATTATTATTCGGAGAAAGGAAAAAACGTTTTAGACAACAAATTTGATTTATCCAAGCATATAGAAGGAGAGATAGCCTTTGATGAAAAACATCAAGAAGAATATGCGGTGCGTACATATATAAGGAAAGAAAAGAAATTGCCGGTTTTGGGAGCGTATTATTATAAAGACAGCGACGACGCTAACGTATATGGAGAAACTTTGGCGCTGCATTTAAATTCAAGAGGCGTAATTGCAATGATTTTGTCTCATGTCAGAAATATGACTGATAAAAAAGAAAGCATAGATGATTCAGAATTAATATCAGTAGAAACTGCTTCCGATGCAGTACTGGAATATTTAAAAGCTGATAAAGACATTATACGTCGTATATCCACATCTGATGCATATGCAGTTTGGTACCCTGTAAAAGAAAAAGAAGATATTTTATATAAACCCGCATGGTATTTTAAAACAAAAGGAACCTGCTATTATAAAGAGGAAGGAGATGATGAAAAAGTAAGTTCTGATGCAGACATCAGTTTTTGCGTTGATATGTGCTCCGGACAAGTATTTGAATTATATGATGCAGATTATTAGAAAGGGTAATTTGATGGATAAAGTTAAAAAAACATTCGGGCATTTGCTTTTATCTCAGGTGAAAAAGGTTCTTTGTAATCCTTTTTTTGTTGTGGCAATAGTTTTACAGACAATAGCGTTACTTGTTTCTGTTTATATGGAATATGTAAGCTTCGGTCCTTTGCGCAATCAGTATCTGTATCTGTTTGATGCCTCTACTAGCATAGGCATTGGAAAACTGCTGGTTCCAATACTGTCTGTATTGCCGATGGTAGCGGTAAAGGAGTTTACAGGGTTAAATGATTACTTTACATTTATACGAACTTCTCGCAAAAACTATCTGTTATCTGAAAGCATTGCAGCAGCGTTGTCGGGCTTTTTGGTTGTAAGCATCGCCTGTTTGTTATTTGTTTTTATTTTATTTTTGCTGGGATATAGGGGCGTTGGAATAGGATTTACTGATTCGTCCGGAATGGGCGGCGAGTATAGCGAGTATGCAGCATCATGTTTAGCTGTGTATTTAGGTGAATCAAAAAGATTTATAATATTGATTTTGCGAATATTAATCCTGTCTCTGTATGGCGTTGTATGGCCTATGCTTTTGTTAGTAATATCTCGGTTTACTGTAAACAAGTATATTATGTTAGTTGGCCCTTTTTTGATTGAACATATATGGGGTATTTTAGTAGTTCCGTTAGGAGTGCAGATTTATTTGGATCCTGCATGGCAGATGTTGACTTATTCTGCAGCGCTCAAGATATTGACGTTCGGCAGATTGATTTATGAGTTCGCTTTTCATATTGTTGCTGCCATTTTGTTTTTTATTATTTATGCAGCAATATTTATTTACCAAAACAGTAAAGGGTAGGGGAAACATATGACGTCGTTAAAATTTTGTAAAATAAACCTTGAACATAACATTATAACGTGGAAGATACAGACAGTATTTATTATTAGTTTTTTCCTTATACAATTTTTCTTTTCAGGAGCGGGCAACTATATGCTGGAAAAAGGATATAAGATGCAAGCGACGGAATTGTTTTCTTTTTCGTTATCATCTCCGATTACATATATGTTCTTTTTTTTAGCAATGATGACGTTGATTTCCGTAATACCGGCAGTTGATGGGGAGACGCTTTATTATTTGATTCGTTCAAATCGTACAAAGTGGTTTACAGGTCAATGTTTATATGTTTTACTTATAGCTGTCATTTATATGGCGTGGTTGTTTTTTTGTTTCCTTGTTGCGATAAAATGGCAGGTTACATTTGATAATGAATGGAGCGATTCGGTTTTGCTGGTTTCTGAAACGGGAATAGTGCAGGATATAGGAATAAATATAAACATATGGTTTTCTTATGAAATCGTTCAAAATTATACTCCATTCTCAATGTTTTTCACTGTTGTGTTTGTTCAAACTTTTCTCATTTTCCTTATTGCTTCCTTATTCATGGAATTAAGGTTTTTGGGTTGTAAAAGAATAGCTTATGTAATAATTATTTTTTTGTGGGCGGAATCTTTTATGTTCCAGCAGCTTGATGTGAGACCGGTTTGGTGGAAATTGTGTCCGGTAGGGGAGTCGATGCCATCTTTTTGGGATTATGGATATTTAAAAGGAGCTCCGACGTTTAAGTTTGTAATAATAGAATATATTGCGTTAGCTGTTATTCTGCTGCTGTTTGCAAGGAAACATATGAAATATTTTGATTTTGGCGGAGCTGAAATGATGATGGAAGGAGATTCAATATGAAAAAAATCTTAACTTTAGTTTTATGTATTTTATTATTAACATTAAGCGGCTGCGAACATTACCAATTAAAGGCGACAAACAATACAGAGGAAAATAAAGAAGCCGGCAGCCAATCAGAAGAAAATAAAGAAGCCGACAGCCAATCAGAGGATACGGATTATCAGATTAATTACGATGCTTCTCAATTCCAGATGCCGGATGAAGAAATCTATGTATCGGAAATGTGTTTTCAAAAAATGGATGCAGAACAGATTCTCGAATTGTGGGATATTCCAAAGGAAACACAAAAAACGGTTGAAAAAGATGCGCAAGGCTATACATATTATAATGTGAATGGTAATAAATACCGTCTTGGGGAGGGCGTCGGTAATCTCTCGTTATATCTTGAAAATGCTGGTGAAGAAAGTAAGATTGCAGACGGAAAAATAGAAGAACATGCAAAAAAAGTTTTTGAAAAATGGGAGAAAAGCATTGGAGTGGAGCTTGATATAAATAATATTAAAGCGTTGGAAACATCAGGAGACAATGGCGTTGATATACAATATGATTGCAGTCAGCTTTATAATGGTATACCATGCATAGGCAATGCTAATATGGATAATCCTTATGTTAAGACTACGATAACTGAAATAAATACTGATTGGCGTTCAGTTGTCAGTGGCAGTTATTGCTCTGCAAATTATAATGTAGATTCTTCCATATTTGAAAGGTTTGAAGCGCAAAGAATGCTTAAGGAGAAGAAAAAAATAAAATTAGATAAAGATATGCTGACAGTGGATGAAATAGTTGATTCGATGCGAAATTATGTAAGAAGCGTAAAATTTGCCGGAAATACTTACAATGTGGAGGAGGCATCCGTCTGTTATATACCTATGCCTGCTTCAAGTGAGGAAGAAGTAGTTAATTTAACTCCTTGCTGGAAAGTTTTGGTGACCGGAAAGGAAACATTTGTCGAAAACGGTCAAAAGACGGAACAAGAATCTTCGAAATACTTTTATGTTGATGCGGTAACAGGATATGTATATGATGTAAATTATGCAAATTATTAGGAGAATATTATGATAAGTGTGAAAAATCTTTCAAAACAATATAAAAAAACTACTGTTTTATCGTCAATCAGTCAGGATTTTGAATCCGGAAAAATATACGGAATTATTGGAAGAAACGGTTCAGGAAAAACGGTATTAATGAAAATTATATGCGGTTTTGTTCCGGCTACTACGGGTGAAGTAGAGGTTGACGGCAAAGTAATCGGAAAAGATATTGACTTTTTACCGAACGCAGGCATTATTATTGAGACTCCGCAATTTCAACCATTCACAAGCGGCTACAAAAATTTATTATCATTAGCCTCTATTAGGAAAACAATAGGTAAAGAAGAAATAGCAGATGTGATGAATAAAGTAGGATTAGAACCTGACAGCAAAAAGCATGTGAGAAAATACTCTTTAGGTATGCGTCAGCGTTTAGGAATAGCGCAGGCTATTATGGAGAATCCTGATATACTCATACTGGATGAACCTATGAACGGTCTTGATCAGGAGGGGGTAGATGATATACGCGCTTTACTGCTTAGTTATAAAGGGCAGGGCAAGACGATTATTTTGGCAAGCCATAGTCAAGAAGATATTAATCAGTTGTGTGACGAAACGATTCATTTAGATAAAGGAAAGCGTGTGGATGAACAGCCATAAATAGGAGAGAATATAATGAGTATTTCTATGTTACAAGGTTTGTATTGGAATCCTGATGAATTTAGCGTACAGGAATTAGGCTATTGGTTTTTGGCGCATTTCGGTTATATTGTTTTAGCGGGATATTATTTTGAAAATCGTTGGAACAGAAGATATTATGTTTTTCCGCGCTATCGTCAAAAGAAACATTTTTTCCAATCTATATGGAGAGGACTGGTTGTGATTACGATTGCATACAATGCAGTTATATTTTTGATATGCAATCTGTTGTTGATGCTTGAAGGCAGCCAAATACCCATGAAAAAGTGGGTATATATGATTGCGCTAACGTTTTTTAGTGAAATCGCGCTATCGTCCATACAAACATGTCTTTGCGCATTAGTAGAACGCCATATTATAATTTATATTTCCGTAGTAATGTATGAAGTTATGGGTTTGTACTCTTTCATGCTTGGGAAGATACGACTTCTTTTCATTGTAAATTACAGTATGCTGATTAGATGTAAAGAATACAGCGGTTTAGAAACCGGAGGATTATTATTTACTTTTTCTGAATCACTTGCTGTTTTAATATTTATATGTATTATAAGTTATTTGGCAGGAAATAAAATATTTAAAATTGCTTGACGAACTATCCGCTGTTTTAATAATTAAAAATTATGGGAAGGTAGAAAAATGACTACAAGAGAAGAAGCGTTGGCTTATGGATTAACCTTTGCAAATACATATCAGGACGCACCGTTTCGCGATACAAACTGGCAGTTAATAAGAATTAAGGATAGCAAAAAAGCATTTTTATGGACATATGAAAAGGACGGTTATATCAATTTAAACGTAAAGGTAGATACGGAGTGGAGAGATTTTTGGAGAAACGCCTATGCGTCCGTAATACCGGGATACCATCAGAATAAGGAGCACTGGAATACTATTATTTTAGATGGCTCGGTTCCGGACGAAGATATTAAAAGAATGATTTCTGAAAGCTACGATTTAGTTGCAGACAGTCCCAAAAAGAGAATATACGAAGCAGTAAAAAAGATTCCATCCGGACATGTGGCAACTTATGGCGAGATTGCAAGGATGGCTGGCGATAAAAAGATGGCAAGGGCAGTTGGTAATGCGCTTCATAAGAATCCTGATCCTGAAAATATTCCATGCTTTCGTGTGGTAAATGCGAAAGGAGAATGTTCAGGATCATTTGCATTTGGCGGGCCGGATGCACAGGCAGAGAGACTTCGCGAAGACGGTGTGGAAGTTGTGGAAGGCAGGGTGGATCTTAAACGGTATGGATGGCAGTATAGCGAATAGGGCGGTTACAGCGCAAAGCTTAATATAGCCGCATTGTTAATTCCGGTTATTTACAATTTAGTTTGCAGTATTTGTCATTTTGATATATAGTAATATTATCATAATACTGTTTTAGAAGGTGATATTCTATGAATAGAAATACATATTTTAAATTATACATAATATCAGCTTTACTTATTATGTGCTGCGTCTTGATTTTGCCGGCTGACGTATTTGCTGAATCAGAGGATACAAAGCATACGTCGGTTGAGCTTACAGAGGAAGAAAGAGCTTTTTGCGAACGCACTGATGAGATTACAATAGGCGGCACTGCCGATAATTGCCCATTGCTTTTTAAGAACGAAAAAACAGGCAAGCTTGAAGGTATTACAATAAATATTATGGATATGATAGCGGAAAAAACAGGTCTTACATTCCGCTATCAGGCGCTGCCCTCCGGTAATATTACATACAAATATTTGCAGGAGTTAGGGGTAGATATTGTTGCGGGTGTGGAATACAACAAAGTCAACATGAATTCTTCCGGCATCATTATGACAGAACCCTATATACATGCCGAAAAAGTATTTGTGTGTAGAGAAGGAGAGATGTTTCAGCCGGATGGTAAGATGGTTATTGCTGTTGCTTCGGGTTCGCAGACTCTTGAAAGAGTTATTGTGAAGCAGTATCCCAATTTTAAGGTTATGTTTTGTGATTCTACCGAGGATGCGTTACATGCGCTTCTATCCGGAAAGGCGGATGCTGTTTTACAGAATCAGTACATTGTAAAGAGAATCCTGTGTAAGCCTATATATGAAGATTTGCAGATTGTGGCAACAGCGTCGATTGGCGACAGCCAGTGCCTTGCCTGCATGGTACCGATGGATAAGGATAAAAATAATATCGTATCCGAAGATACTTCGCTTCTTTTGTCTATTATCAATAAGGGAATTGCAAGCCTTGACGAGGAAGAAGTTTCTTTTACTATTATTAAGGAGACAGCGGAAAGCGCTTACCAGTTTACCATAGGGGATATTTTGTACCGTTATCGTTTTGAAACAGCTATGATGCTCGTCAGCCTGATATTGATTATTGTTCTGCTTCGGAATAACCGGCAGCTGCACATTAAACATGCAGAGCAGCTTGCGGCCCAGCAGCGGACGGAGGAGTTAGTTGCAATCAATGAACGGATGAGAGAGCAGCAGATACTCCTTATAGATTCCCTTAAGCTCGCAGAGGAGGGAAACCATACAAAAACTACATTTATGTTCAACATGTCGCATGATATACGTACTCCGATGAATGCGATTTTAGGCTTTGCAGAAATAGCCCGTCACAATATAGGCGATATTGCTAAACTTACGGATTGTATTGAAAAGATACAAACATCAGGGAAACAGCTTTTGCATTTGATAGATAATGTTCTTAATATGGCTAAGATTGAGAATGGAAAGGTTGAGCTTACGGAGGATAAATGCAATCTGGAAGAATGCATTGAAAAGACTTTGGATATATTGAAGCTGGAGATTGATAAGAAGCATATCGCAATTCGGACTGATATGTCGGCAGTAAAAAACAAATGGGTTTACTGCGACAGCGTCCGCATTAATCATATTTTATATAATATCTTAAGCAATGCTGTAAAGTTTAACAAGACGGGCGGCAGTATTTTGATTACAGTAACCCAGAATATATGCTCTATCGAGGAGTATGCCGATTATGAGATACGCGTAAAGGATACCGGTATCGGAATGACTAAGGAATTTTTGTCTCACATTTTTGAACCGTTTGAGCGTGAGCGCAATTCGACAATGAGCCGGATAGAGGGAGTCGGTCTTGGAATGTCCATCACAAAAAACCTCGTTGATTTGATGGGCGGAACTATTCAGGTGTTCAGCGAAGTTGATAAGGAAACTGAATTTGTCCTTAAGTTTACATTTAAACTTAAAGAGCAGGAGGAGCATGAGCATCAGCTTTTAGCTGAGGATATATCTGAAAATAATTTTTCCGGTAAAAGGCTGCTTTTAGTTGAGGATAACGAATTGAACATGGAAATTGCTAAGGAGCTTCTTGGCATGATAGGCTTTTCAGTAGAAACAGCGCAAAATGGACAGGTTGCAGTGGAAATGGTTAAAGCTTCTAAAGAGGGATATTACGACGGTATTTTGATGGACATTCAGATGCCGGTAATGGACGGTTATCAGGCTTCAAAAGAAATCCGCAGCCTTAAACGAAAAGATTTGGCTGAAATCCCAATTATTGCTCTGACCGCAAACATGCTTGACGAAGATAAAAAGAAAGCTATGTCAAGCGGAATGAACGCCCATATAGCTAAGCCGGTAGACGTTAATGTGCTGTATGAAGTACTTGGAAATGTTCTAAAATAAATATGGATACAGTATATACGCTCTGCGAGTATGCGCTAAAGCTTCGGATAGGAAAGCGTCTGTTAAGCAGCTTTTAAGCTTAATTCAAGACTCTAAAGCGAGCCTTGAACTAAATTTATTTTGATGCTTTAAGTGTAATTCCGTTAATGTTTTTTCCAACATGCTTACGACTGCCGCCTATATAAATCTGCACGCCCTCCTCAAGCATAGTGGTGGCTTTTACATATGCGTGGTGCATTAAAGCTTTTATATTATCGTAGTAATTAATCTCCCGTTCAAGCGCAAGCTTCTGGTCTTCCTTAATCTGTATGGCAAGACAGGTCTTTTGGAACAGGCGGTTGTTTTGTGAAATATCGGTTCCAAGAACAGAATCTAATTTATCCCTTCCGGCTTCCAGTTGTTCTAATTCTTCTAAAACCGCTTCAAGCTTCTTTTCGTATATTTGCATTTTTTGGTTAATCCAAGTGGCGTGTCCTACTTCGAGTATAGTGTGGGAACTGCTATAGTTGCCTATAACAGCCGACTCTATATATCTGCCCGCCTGAATGTGTCCTCCCATTATTCGGGATTTATTGCCTCTTGCAACAACAGAATCATCGCTTTGAATATCGCAGTCCAGAAAATAGTTGCCCTCCACTCGGCCTCTTGCCTCAATGTGGGCATACTCGAAGAATTTGCCCATTACTTTGCCTCCGGCATGTATATATCCTTTGCCTCCGGCATTTACACCGTCTTTCAGGATAACGTTGCCTCCCGCCTGAATCATGGCGCTCTCAAGGAAACCGTCTATAACTATGTCTCCGCTGGCGGTAATCACTGCCATGTCGCTTACGGAGCCTTTTATATGGATTATGCCATCATAAGTTATATTGCCATTATAACGGTTTATATCGCCCTCGACTACAAAAACGTCCCATACGTTCAGAACATGCTGTACCTCGTCCATAAATACAAAACCGTCGGCGGCAGCAATATACATATTTTCCTTTATATCGCGCATAATTCCCTTGCCGGTAAATGGGGGAAGGTCTGTTCCATGTTTACTTTCCAAAGGAACGCCGGTTACGGTTTCTCCGGGCTGCCCTTCGGTTGCGGGGCGGTATTTGGCAAGCGGAGCGCCCTGCGTTACTCTGTCCGCTACAACTACATTTACATAGTCGACGCTCCCGTCTTCTCTGGTTTTGGGACTTTCCGGAAGCAGCTTGTTAAATAAGAAATCATATCTGCCATTTCTTCCTGCCACAGGCGGCCTGCCCTCGGCTGCCAAAATCTCTTTATCCGTCACGTTATTATCAACAGCGTTCTTTAATGCGTCCATGGAAATTCCGAAGACTACGTCATATTTGTTTAGTATCCTCTTTAAATCGTACATGGTGCAGTCTGTATAATTAGGCACTGTTATGTAGGCTTTCATGCAGTCGTCGCTAATACGTACTTTGATTTGACTGTCTTCGTCTATTATCTCTTTAGCAAAGCTCTTTGGGTTTTCTACATAAACCTCAGATAAAAGTTTTTTGCGTATGCGGGACATATCCTTTGCGGTATATATCAGCTTGGCGTAAGACTCTACATCCAGCTTGTCGTTAAGTCCAAGCCGAATCTCCTGCATCTGCTCTGCAGAAAAATGCGGGTTCTCATATATATGAACATCCAATTCATCAAGAAGCCCAAGCCTAAGCTCCCTCATCTGCTTCCAGTTGTAGCAATCTCTTGCATAAACCTGTATAGGCAAATTCTGTTCCAGTCCTGTTAAAGCCTCCTGAATCTGGCTGTCTACGAAGCCCTTCTCCTCCATATCTTTTCTGACGGATTCCAAGTCAGGTTTATTAATTGTGTTACACAGTTCTATCTGCTGCTCCTCATATTGCGTTAAATTGTCAATGGAGCTTAAAATATCGTCAATCTCCAAGCTGTCTTGGGATAAAATGTCAAATGGATACATAAAGAACCCCCTCACACAAATCTTGTTATTTATACTAAAATATAACATATTTTTGCCCTGTTGTCATTATTTTTTACGGAGGATATAGTGTAATGTATGATTGACGTAAAACCTCGAATAAGATAATATATAGGTATGGGATAAATGGAAAGTTTTATTATGCATTTGGCGAAAGGAGATTAAAATGGAACGGGGAAGCGGGGAATGCGACTACATTAAAAGCATGAAGCTGGTGGTTGAGGATACTCTGGAGCTGGTTATTGCATTTAAGCCGGACGGAAGTATTTTATATGGCAATAAGGCGGCGAGGGAAAAGCTCGGTTATAGCGATGAGGAATTTAGAAAATGCAATATGTCTGCAATTTTCTGGCAGGAGTTCCAACAGGAGAGCGGTAAATACGCCCCATTTGATAAGGAAAAGCTCATATGCAAAGAAGAAACGGTAATGTACAGAAAGAACAGCTCGTGTTTTCCGGTATCTATTAATTTTGTGGATTCCGGCGAAGGAATTGAATATTTACTGGCGGAAGATATTACCCAGCATAAGAATATGGATGTAAGGATAAGGCAGCTTAAAGAGAAGGAGGAGACTAATCAGAGGGTAAGGAATGAATTTACTGCAAATGTAACGCATGAGCTTAGGACGCCTGTCAATGGAATTAAGGGCCATGTTACAGCGCTTCTCGATAAGATTACTGACGAGGAACAGCGAAAAATTTTGGAGATTATAATATATTGCTGCGACAATATGTCTGCTATAATTAGCAATATACTTGATTTTTCCAAGCTGGAGGCCGGCAAGTTTTCATTGGAGATGGTGGAATTTGACTTCTACAAGATGATGGATAAGGTGCTTGCAACGCATATTGCAGAGATTAACAAGAAGGAGCTGCATCTTAACGTATATGTGGACGAGAATATTCCGCAGATGTTAATAGGAGACGAGCTTAGAATTAATCAGATTCTTAATAATCTGCTGTCAAACGCTGTTAAGTTTACATTAGTTGGTCAGATTAGTGTGGATGTTAGTAAAACTATGCAGATTAACGATGAGGTAGAGCTGTTTTTTATGGTGCGCGATACAGGCATTGGAATTTCAAGGGAAGAACAGGATAAGCTGTTTCAGAGCTATAAGCAGGTGGACGCCAGCATTACCAGACGTTTCGGCGGAACAGGTCTGGGGCTTTCAATTACAAAGCAGCTTGTGGAAATGATGAACGGAAGCGTACATGTGGACAGCGATAAGGGCAAGGGCAGTTGTTTTTCATTTAGCATCCGTTTGAAGACAAGCGGCAATTCCGGAGAAAGCAGCGGCATAAAAGATACATACAATAACTGGTCAAAGCTTACCAGCCGGATTGGGCAGGATTACGAGGAGGAGTACATGACCTCCGGAACAGAGGAAAACAAGGCTGAGATTGCTAAGAGAATGGAAAAGTTACTGCTGTCCATAGAGCTTGGCTCATGGGAAAAGGCGGAAACTCTCGCAGATACCATAAAGGTATTGGCAAATACGCCCGATGGAAGTATGAAGAACCCCATTCTCCGCTTGGAAATGGCAATCCGCAAGGAGAATTATGAGAAAAGCATAGACGCTTATGAAAAAGTAAAAGCAGCTTTAAAGGAAAATTTTGGTGATTAACTACGATAGGAGGTTTAGCAAATGGAAACTGAGCAGATAAAGAAAGAACCCCCAAAGATATTGATAGTAGATGATTTAAATGTCAATGTTTCAATCTTAAAAAACATTGTGAAGGCGGAAGGATATACTCCCTTGGGCGCGTTAAGCGTGCAGAAAGCGCTTGATATTATGAACGATACTATGCCGCAGTTGATTTTATCTGATTTTTCTATGCCGGAGATGGATGGATTGGAATTTTGCAGACTGCTGAAAAGCAATCCTATTACAAGGGAGATTCCATTTATATTTATAACGGTCGCTGATTCCATTGAAGAAAAACGGGAGGCGTTTGAAGCCGGCGCAGAGGATTATATTACTAAGCCCTTTGAGCGTTTCGAGGTTATTATGCGGATAAACAACCAGCTTAACAGTTACAGGATTAAGCAGGAAATGAAAAATTATAACCGCATGATGCATAAGATGATGACGGAGCAGAAAAAGCAGATAGAAAAAGAACGTGAGAATGTGCTTTTGGCATTGACTAAGGTCATGGAAAGGAGAAACGTGTATTTAGGACACCATTTGGAAAGAGTGG
The DNA here is from genome assembly GCA_947626505.1 of uncultured Lachnospiraceae bacterium. Taxonomy (GTDB): domain Bacteria; phylum Bacillota; class Clostridia; order Lachnospirales; family Lachnospiraceae; genus NC2004. Next base: position 53,953 of record CANQSN010000003.1, on the reverse strand, counting down.
GAGATAATTGCAGAATACTTGCGCAGAGCCTTCAACTGGTGCCTAAGTTTGAGAATTACATATCCGATAGTTTTGTAGAAACAATTGGAACTGCATCAAGGCTTCACGATATTGGCAATATTATGCTTCCCGATACGATTATATATAAGAACACTATGTCGGAGAAGGAAAAGAGGGAATTTGTAAAGCATCACACAGAGGCCGGCGCCGGAATATTGCAGGAGATTAATCAAGACAGTGTCGCAAGCCATTTTCTGGATATGGCGGTTGTTATTGCAAAATACCACCATGCCAACTGGGATGGCAACGGATACCCCGGAGGAGTCAGAGGAGAGGAGATTCCTCTCGCCGCAAGAATAACTACGGTAATTAATGATTTTGACGCTTTAATGGCGGGTATTCATTGCGACAGACCGCATACTGTAGAAGAAAGCATAGATATAATTAACGAAAGAAGCGGAACTCTTTATGATCCCGGCATTGTGGGAGTATTTAATAAGGTGGTAAGGCAGCTTCAGACAGATTAAATATTATCGCATAAAGCGATACAGATATTGACAAAAAAACCTAATAATATTATCATATAAAGCGACTATAGGCATTCGGTTATTAAAAAATATTTTGAAACGGAAAAGGATGGAATATCGATGATAACGGACAAAGAGTTTGAGAAGATTGTACTCTATGTCAAGGCAAGGTATGGTATCGACCTAAGTCAAAAACGGGTACTTGTAAATGGACGATTGGAAACATATTTTTTCAGGAACGGATATGATAATTTTGCAGATTTTATGGCAAAGGTTGAGAGTGAACCTCAGGGAGAAGCAGCTAAGGGGCTGATTAATGTTCTCACTACCAATCATACATATTTTATGCGTGAGTCAGTCCATTTTGACTATTTCATGAAAGTAGTTTTACCGTATTTAAAAGTAAAGGAAGCAGATAACAGAGATTTGAGGATTTGGTCGGGAGCGTCGTCGACGGGCGAAGAACCGTATACTATTGCCATGATTTTAATGGATTTTTTTGGACTGGATCATCCTTTATGGGACACAAAGGTACTAGCGACAGATATTTCTACCGAAGTGCTTAATCATGCAATTAAAGGAATTTATCTTGAGGAAGATATAAAACCGTTGCCGGACAGGTGGAAAAGACGGTTTTTTAAGAGCTTGGGCAACGGTCAGTTTGAAGTGAGGGACGAGCTTAAGAAAGAAGTCATTTACCGTCAGTTTAACCTGATGAACCAGTTCCCATTTAAAAGAAAGTTTCATGTAGTGTTTTTGCGCAATGTAATGATTTATTTTCCAGATGATGTAAAGTATCCGCTGGTTAATAAGATATACGAATTTACGGAGCCGGGAGGATATCTTTTTATCGGAACGACAGAATCGTTAGATAAGACAAAGATGCCATTTAAATATGTGCAGCCTTCTATTTATCGCAAAGAAGAATAAAAGAATAATTGCTATATAATGGCGTTGAAGTATAATATATAATGAAATATAGAATAGAGGGATAATTATATGAGACCAATCAAAGTGTTAGTTGTAGATGACTCTATTATGTTTCGTAATCTTCTGGTACAAAGTTTGGAGGCGGATCCCAATATTAACGTGGTGGCGCAAGTGGCTGACGCATATCAGGCAAGAGATGCAATCATCCGTTATAAGCCGGATGTTATGACGCTGGATGTCGAGCTTCCAAGAATGAGCGGTATTGAGTTTCTGAGGAAGCTTATGCCTCAGTATCCACTGCCTGTAGTGATGATAAGTTCTATAAATGATAAAGTGTTTGATGCATTGGAAGCAGGAGCAGTAGATTTTGTTAATAAACCGTCAAACATGGACAGGGCGAGCCTTGGGAATTTTATGAAGCAGGAGCTGATTACAAAGATAAAGATTGCTTCAACTGCCAAGGTTGGCAATATGAAAAGGGCTGAGATAAATACTTCAGTCAAAGAGATGGTAACATATGGAAAGGATAGAGTTATAGCTATTGGAGCTTCTACGGGAGGTACTGAAGCTATTTTTGAAGTAGTGAAGCAGTTTAGAAGGGATATTCCGGGAGTGGTGGTAGTACAGCATATGCCGCCGGGATTTACTAAGATGTATGCAGACCGTTTAAATAATCAGTGTGAAGTGGCGGTTAAAGAAGCGGTGACAGGAGACAGGGTAATACCGGGGCAGGTGTTGATTGCACCGGGAGATAAGCAGATGCGGCTTGTTAAGGTGAATAACGCTTATCAAGTAGATTGCAGGGGGACGGAACGTGTCAACGGGCACTGCCCTTCTGTAGATGTTTTGTTTAATTCGGTTGCTAAGGTGGCTGGTAAGAAGGCCATAGGAGTGATTTTAACAGGAATGGGCGGTGATGGCGCTAAGGGATTATTATCTATGCGAAATGCCGGAGCCTCTACAATAGGTGAGGATGAAGCAAGCTGTATAGTATACGGTATGCCGAAAGTAGCCTATGATATAGGTGCAGTTCAGCACCAGCTCAGCCTGACGGCGGTTACGCCAAAAATATACAGCCTGCTTAAGACTTCGTAGGCAGGACATAATATGATAGGAGGAGAGGTAATGAAGACATTATTGGCAGAAGATGATTTTGCCAGCCGCAAATTTATGTCCGGTTACTTGTCGCAATTTGGCGATTGTGACGTAACGGTAGACGGGGAAGAAGCGGTAGGCGCTTTTATGATGGCGTTGGAAGATGGCGAGCCATATGATTTAGTGTGCTTGGATGTAATGATGCCGGTATTAGACGGTTATCAAGTGCTTAAAGCAATTCGCGATATTGAAAAGGAAAAGAAGGTTTCAAAAGAAAAAAGAGTGAAGATTGTTATGACAACCGCACTGAATGAGGAGCGTAATGTGAAGAAGGCATTTGAATTGGAATGCGAGGCATATACAGGTAAGCCCATTGATGTGGACCGCTTTGAGCAGATGCTTAAGAAGCTTAAGCTTATTTAGGAACGTAGGGTTGTGTCAGTATTAAAACGCAGTATTGTATGGACAATGCAATAAGCGAGAAAGAGAAAAATATGGCAGAAGAATTTAATGTAGATGGAATGCTTGATATGTTTTTGTATGAGAGCAGTCAACTCCTTGAGAATCTGGAATCAATTATTTTAGAGAAACAGGATGCAGAATGCTTCGATGACAATGACATAAATGAGATTTTTAGAATTATGCATACTATTAAGGGTTCCTCGGGAATCATGATGTATGAGAATATCACAAAGGTGACTCATAAGCTGGAGGATGTGTTCTACTACTTAAGGGAGTCTCAACCGGATAATGTTCCCCATATGGAATTGGTGGAGCATGTTCTTGCTGTATCGGATTTTGTAAACGGTGAGTTGGAGAAGATTCGGGAGGGCAGCAGCCCTGATGGAAAGGAAGATAAGATTTTAAAGGATCTTGACAGCTTCCTTAAACGACTTAAGGGCGAGATTAAGGAGCAGGGCATAAGGCTTCCGAGGGAGAACAAGCATGAGGAACCAAGTCAGTTTTATATAGCTCCGATGGCGAGTGATGAAAGCCATTTTTACAGAATTATTATTCATTACCGCAACGATACGCAGATGAGCAATATAAGAGCTTATTCTGCAACTTATGCGCTTAAGGATGTTGCAGAGGATCTTCTGTATTCTCCAGAGGATATTATTTCCAATGAAGAAAGCGCTGATGTAATTCTTGCGGAAGGATTTTACATGCTGCTGCAGACTAAGGCTGGAAAAGAGGAGATTCTCCAACTTATCAGCAGTACGGAAGCAGAGACGACTGATATTGATGATATCACTGCAGAAGAATTTGGCAGAGGGCTCGTAGAGGTTGCTCAGGGCTCGTCTGATGATAAGCCGATTGTAATTGACTTAGGCGAGGAGAAAACGGAGGAAGGCAAGAAGAAAGACGAGCCTGTTGTCCCCGGTGATTATGTCGTTAAGAGTAAGGAGACGGGTAAAGGTAAGACGCTTGCTAAGAACCAGCCTAAAAAGCAGACTATTATCAGCGTTAATGTGGAGAAGATGGATTCGCTTATGGATATGATAGGCGAGTTGGTAATTGCGCAGGCAGTGGTATTGCAGAATCCGGATTTAAAAGTACCGGGGCTTGATTTGACAAACTTCCAGAAGGCGGCGGGACAGCTTTCAAAGATTACTACGGATTTGCAGGAAGTAATTATGTCCCTTAGAATGATGCCGCTTACCAACGTGTTCCAGAAGATGCGTCGAATTGTATTTGATGTTTCAAGAAAGCTCGGCAAGGATATAGAGCTTGAGGTAATCGGTGAGAATACAGAGGTTGATAAAAATATTATTGAGCATGTATCCGATCCGCTAATGCATTTGGTAAGAAATTCTGTCGACCACGGAATCGAGGAAAATGCAGAAGACCGAATTGCTCTCGGCAAGCCTGCAAAGGGTAAGATTACTCTGGAGGCTAAGAACGAAGGCGGTAAGGTTTACATAAGCGTTAAGGATGATGGCAAGGGGCTTAATAAGCAAAAGTTATATGATAAGGCAAGTTCAAACGGACTTATTGGCGATAAAGACATTACTGAATTTGAAGATAGCGAGATTTTCCGTTTTATCACGTTGCCGGGATTTTCCACAAAGGAGCAGGTGACAGAATATTCCGGACGCGGCGTCGGTATGGACGTTGTAGTTAAGGATATACAAGCTATAGGCGGAAGGCTTGATATTGCCAGCAAAGAGGGCAACGGTTCAGAGATGACGCTGGTTATTCCGCTTACGTTAGCTATTATCAACGGTATTGTAGTACAGGTGGGCGGCTCTGCATTTGTTATTGAGACTGCTTCAGTAAAAGAATTTATAAGGCTTGGCGAGGATTCTGTTGTACAGGAACCCGATGGAGAAGAATATATCGTTATAAGAGGAGACTGTTATCCATTTGTACGCCTTAGTGACAAATACCATATAGACAATGCCATAGATAAGATTGATGAAGGCATAGTAGTTGTGGTTGAGCATGAGGGCAAACAGATATGTATATTAATTGATAAGCTGCTTCAGGAGCAGGAGATTGTAGTAAAACCTATACCGTCTTATATTAAGAAGGTGCAGGGACTTTCCGGCTGTACACAGCTTGGAGATGGCAGTATCGCACTGATTCTGGATGTTGCGGGATTGGTAGAAAGCGAAGAAAGGAGATAACAAATGGCAGAAGGATTAAAGGAAGAATTGCAGGAAGAGGATACTCAAAAGGGCAAATTCATGACGTTTCAAACCGGTAAGGAATATTTTGGGATAAGCATAAGTTATGTTAATGAGATTATCAGTATGCAGCCTATAACAGCTATGCCGGAGGTTGAGGATTACATTAAAGGGCTGATTAACCTAAGAGGTAAGATTATTCCTGTAATTGATGTGCGTGCAAGATTTAAGATGGAGCCAATCGAGTACAATGACAGAACCTGTATTATCGTTATTAATGTTAAGACTACAATGATTGGGCTTATTGTGGAGAAGATAGCAGAGGTTGATACCATTGAAGAAGATGATATTGTTCCTCCGCCAAGTCTTGGTAAAAAGGACAAGGAACATAACAAATATGTATACGGACTGGCAAAGACAGGCAATACTGTCAAATTATTGCTGGATCCGGAGAAGTTAATCCGAGATGAGGATTTAGAGCTTCTTGAGGAGATGCAAGAGGAAGAATAATTGTTGGGAAAAAGGAGAATGGAGATTATTATGGAGAAATTTTCAATGAATAATATGTCTGTAAGAACCAAAATTACAATATTTAGCTCAGTCATGCTGCTGCTGATGATAATTATTGCAGGCGTCGGCTTGTTTTCATCAACCTGTATCAATAAAGAGAGAACTAACCGCTACAACTATTATGCGATGAATGAGTATTATTTGAGCGAGGCGTTAAGCAGCTTCTCTAATATTAAGTCGTGTGTACGCGATGCAATATTTGTATACTATGATGATAATGCTAATCTTCAGAACCAAGAGACAGAGATTAGTAATTATGAAGCATCTACTCGCGAATACCTCAATAGATTTGAGGAGACGATGGATAAATTGTCTTCGGATATTAGGGATCAGTACCAGAATGTTGAGGATTCTATTGATAAATGCATTGAAAATACAGCGAATGATTTACAGATGGTTAAGAATGGTAATCATCAGGGAGCCGCTAAGGATTTGGCGGACAACGAACAGGCAATTACAGATAAGGCGGAGGCTGAACTTAAGACCTTAATAGATATGATGCAGGAAGATGCAGAAGAAAATAATGCAAAGCTTAATAGAGAGCTTTCAACAATGATAGCTGTCCTTATAATTGTGGCTGTAATTGCAATCATTGTAACAACTATGTATGCATTTATATTGATTAAGGGAATCACTGTTCCGGTCAACAAGCTTGTTATGGCGGCAACGAAACTTGCTGAAGGCGACGTTGATGTTGATTGTGAAAAGATTTATGAAGACGACCTCGGCGACCTTATGGATCATTTCAAGGAAATGGTTAAAAGCATACATGACCAGGCTGATGTTGCAGATAAGCTGTCGCATGGAGATTTGACGGTGAACGTTATTCCAAGAGGAGAGAACGATTTACTTGGAAATTCATTACATAGATTGGTTGAGAGTAACCATGACGCTATAAGCAATGTCAAAGAATCTGCTGCACAAATCACAGTTGGTTCCGAGCAGGTAGCGTCTGCCAGTCAGGCGTTGGCGCAGGGCGCTACAGAACAGGCAAGCGCTCTTGAGCAGGTAACAGCTTCCATGAATGAGATTGCAGAGCATACTAAGGAGAATGCTTCTGAGGCTAATCAAGCGGACGAGCTTGTACATAATGTTAAGCAGATGGCTGTTTCCGGTAACGAGCAGATGAAGACGATGGTTAGCGCCATGAATGATATTAACGAGTCTTCACAGACAATTTCCAAGATTATTAAGACTATTGATGATATTTCATTCCAGACCAATATTCTAGCTCTCAATGCGGCGGTTGAGGCTGCAAGAGCAGGCGTGCATGGCAAGGGATTTGCAGTAGTAGCCGAGGAAGTTCGTAATCTGGCGGCTAAGAGTGCGTCGGCAGCAAGCGAGACTCAGGAGATGATTGAGGATTCCATTCAAAGAGTTGAGCATGGCGCTAAGCTTGCAGAGGAGACTGCTAAGTCTCTTGATGAGATTGTTAATTCTATCGACCATATAGTAGATTTGATTACTACTATTGCAGCGGCTTCTAACGAACAGGCTACAGCGGTATCGCAGGTTGACCAAGCTATCGGTCAGGTATCCCAAGTAGTTCAGACCAATTCTGCTACAAGCGAGCAGTGCGCGGCGGCAAGCGAGGAGTTATCTAATCAAGCTGCACAGCTTAGAAATATTATGACGCGTTTCAAATTGTCAAATAATCAGGCGAGCGGTTTTGGTCAGGATATGGAGATGGATATGGATATTCCTTACAATGCAAGTAATTATAATGAGCAGATTATTTCTCTGGATGGCGAATTTGGTAAGTACTAGTTACCATATAAGGCGCCAATAATATATCAGATGGGAGATGACTCGCCGCCTATTAAGGCGTGAGTCATCTCCTATCTGGTATTAAGTATAATAAACTAATGAAGGAGAGGCATCATGGGTAGATTTAAGAATAATAATTTAATAACATCATTATCGAATATGCAGGATGCGGACTATGGTAAGGACTCAACTGAATTGCAGTCGATTTACCGGCGTTTAACGGAGGGACGCTCTAAGTTTGATGAAGTGATGATTAATGTATTTGATTCATTAATGCATATTAGTTCTTTGGATTTGTCGTTAAGTCATTACTCAAAGCAGCTTAAAGAGATATCTGACAGCGTAGCGAGGGCTACTGGAACAATACATGATTCAGCCGGAGAAACTTCAGGAGTGGCGGAGTCCGTATCAAAACAGCACGAGGAATTGACAAACAGCATTATTGGGATTTCTGAGGAGTCCGGTAATGTTTTTAAGAAGATTAACGAAGGACAGACAGAGTTGACAGAGATTAGGGATTTGTCTTCTGTTACAATCAATAGCTCGGAAGAAATGAAGCGGGATATGAATGAGCTGACGGGCGTTATATTGAAGATGAATGAGGTGATTGATGGAATTAATTCTATTTCATCACAGACTAATCTTTTGGCGTTGAACGCATCTATTGAAGCGGCAAGGGCAGGGGAGGCCGGTAAGGGCTTTGCTGTGGTGGCGGAAGAGATTAAAAAGCTTGCAGAGGAGACGCAGAAGCTTACCGCAACAATGGGCAATTTTGTGTCAGATATCCGCAAGGCTTCAGAAAACAGCGTGTTGAGCGTAGATAACACAATATCCTCTTTAGAAATTGTTACTGATAAGATTAGCCATGTATGGGGATTAAACGAGGATAACAGGCAGCATATAGAAACAATTACAGATAATATTTCTTCACTGGCAAGTGTCAGCGAGGAGATTAGCAGCTCCATGATTGAATTGGAAAATCGGGTAGCCGAGATTGATGAACAGTGCGGAATATTAAACAACGATGCGGATGTACTGAACCAGAGAGGACAGAGCATTGACAATATCGTTAATCCATTACAGACTATTGAAAAGACATTGGATGCTTCCGCTGTGGTTATGGGCAAGATGTCTCAGGATGCATTTTACCGTATTAAGCGGGATAGCTTTATACAATATATTGACAAGGCAATTAACGCCCATAAGAGCTGGCTGTCTAATCTTAAGCGTATTGTTGAAGAGAAAACTATAATGCCATTGCAATTGGACGACCGCAAATGCGGTTTTGGGCATTTTTATTATGCAATGAGTCCTACGGATTCTGAATTTAAAAAGTTGTGGGATACAATTGGAGATAAGCATAAAAAGTTTCATTCTTATGGCGCTAAAGTAATTGACGCTCTGTTTGAAGACAATTATGATAGGGCGCAGCAGATATATGACGAGGTGAGCCAATACTCTGAAGTTTTAATAGGTGATTTGGAGAATCTTAGGAAGCTGATATCATAATTATTATTTTGCAAACAGCAATATATGCTTAATAAAGAAGCGATAGACTTAAAAAGGCTCTATCGCTTCTTTTTATCCTTTTTGCCTTCATAGGTGTGCATTACTGCAGAGTCATTTGACTTAGGTCTCTCGCCGACTTCGTATAAATCAATGGCAATAGTGCCTTTGTTTAATTCTTTTTTCATCTTTACTACGCATTCCGGACAATATCTGCCATAACGGATGTCGGCATGGCAGTTCTCGCATTTTATGAAAATGGGAGAGTTTTCCGGAATCTCAATACGTCCATCGCGCAAATATTGATAGATGGTATGTTCGCTAATATCCAAAGCCATGCTAATCTGACGGGCTGTTGCAGTGTTATGGTCCATTAGATAATCCTTGACTTTCTGAAAAATCTTGTTGTCAAGCTTCGTACACTCAGGGCATAAGCCATATCCGATGTTCATGTATTCAAACATTCGCCGGCATTTTCTGCAAATTCTTAAATTTTTACGATTCTTGTCAATTATATCTGCCATAGCAAAGCCACCTCCTTATTAAAAAACCATTTGCGGTTATTATTCCGTTTGACAAAAAATTTATTAAGTCTATTCTAACACTATTTCGTTATAATTACAAACTAATCATTGATAAAGTTAAGAATATTTAGCATTTTATACAAAAAAATAAGAATTTTATGTATTGACAATCGAGTGGAAAGGATATATACTAACCATACCACATTACATGAGTAATGTGGTATGGTAGGAGGTGATAAATTGAGGATTGATTTCAATCAGGTTGTTCCCATATATATCCAGATTGCAGACGCCATAGAGGATGATATTTTAAGCGGCGTGTTAAAAGAGGGGGACAAATGCTATTCGCAAGTAACGCTGGCAAAGGAGCTTTCCATTAATCCCGCGACTGCTGCTAAGGGAATCAGGCTTTTAGTAGAACGGGGATTACTGGATAAGAACAGAGGACAGGCAATGACGATTAAGAAGGGGGCTATAGAGATAATTAAAAGGCGCAAGATGGAGAGCGTTTTGCAGGAACAGATTATAAGTCTGGTGAATGAAGCTAAGAAGCTTGGGATAGAAAAGAACGAGCTTATAAAGAAGCTTAATGATATTTATGACTAATAAAGGGAAAGAATTATATTTATTTGGAAGAAAGGCAGGTACATATGGGAGAATATGCAATTACAGTTAAGGATATGACGAAGCGGTATCGTAAGAAGGGGCAGCCGGCTATTGATGATTTAACGCTTTCGCTTCACAGCAATCAGATAATTGGATTAATTGGTACAAATGGCAGCGGAAAAACTACGTTTATGAAGATTTGCGCCGGTGAGCTTAGCGCAGCCGGAGAGTTGTCTGTTCTTGGAGGAGATGTAACAAGAAACATGGGAATCAGGACGGAGGTGCTATATTCAACGTATGCGTTGCCTCTGGAAAATTATAAGGTCAGCAGGATTGTTAATATTTACGATACTGCATATCCGAATTTTGACAGGGAATTTGCCGATAAACTGCTCAAGCTGTTTCAGATTCCTGACAGAGAGGCGAAGGGGCTTTCTCAGGGAACAAAGAGTATGCTCTTTTTAATATGCGCTCTGGCAGCTAGGGCAAAAGTTACAATGCTGGACGAACCGTTTATAGGAATCGATATAAAGAAACGCAAGCGCGCCTATGAGATTTTACTCAGGGACTATATGGAGTATCCGAGGACATTTTTAATATCCAGCCATAATTTGAAAGAGCTTGAGCATTTATTGTCTGAGATGGTTTTAATAGAGGACGGTAAACTTATATTTTACAAGGATATGGACGAGGTAAGGCAAATGCTGTTTCGTGCGGATGGCGCTAATGAAGCTGTCGGCATGTATCTTGACAGGCAGGATGTTATTTATCATAGCTTCGGCGAGCTTGGAAGTTTTCTTATTGCGAGGGGAAATATGGATTGTCCGATGGCAAAGGAGCTAAAGCGCGAGGGTTTAAAAATCAGCAATGTTTCGCCGGAGGATGCGGTGGTTTATCTCACTGCCAACAGAGAGGAGGATTTGGAATGTCTATGGGAGAATTAGTTTTAAATAATAATGTGAAGCCGAAAAAGAAAGATATGGAGGCGTTTTGGGAAAATGTAATAAGGTTGTATAAAGTTAATTTGCAGCTTCGGAAAAAGTTGGTTATTTATACTGTAATTGCGGGTATTGTACTTTCATTTTTAAGTTGCATTTTTTGGATATTAAGCTCGAAGGATATATATTCTGCAGATGGTTTTCCTAACGTCGGAGGAGTTGTGATATTTATTGCAATACTTGCAATTGTATGTACTGAGCAGAATATTTTTGACAACGACGAAATTTCTATGCTGCCGGGTAATGTAGCGAGCAGGGTTTTATCAAGGATTATGTGCGACTTAAGTATGATAATACAGGCGGCAATTTGCGATGCGGCTATTCATTTAGCGAGTCTTATAATATGTTTTGTATTAAAGAATTTGGGAGTAGTGAATATTGCGGCTATAATGTTTGATTGGAAGGGATTTTTATGTAAGCTTGTCTATGCTGCTGCTTTATGTGTAGCTGTTTATATGTTATTTGCCATAATTTATGGGCTGCTGGCGAGATTCGGAATTATCAGGGTTCTTATAGTGACGGGAGTATTGATTGTAACAGTGAGTATTTATGTGTCGGCTAATACGTCGCGCGTTAAAGCAATATTATCAGATATAAGCGGATTTTTATCAAAAATCGGAGCTTATAATAACATTCTTTTGGTTTTGGCTGTGATTATAGTAATGTCGGCTTTTGTCTGGTTAATATCTAAGTCGGTTCATGAATGGAAAAAGGAAGATAAAAGATACATAATAGTAGGATTATTGATAGCTTATTATATAATTATTCCGGTAACGCTGTTTTTATATTGGTTTCCGGCGATTACTGATGATATGTATGATGGTTCGGGATATACATTGGAGAAGGATATTAAGGAGGGGAAGGTGCTGTATAAGGATGACATTATTTCTGTGGGAAAGGTTTCGGCTGCCGAGTTGAACAAAAGCTATACGAATACAAAGCAGATAGGCGGAGAGACTCTTGAGGATATGGGAATGTCTATTTACTTTTGCGAATATAATGATGCAAAACGCGGGGGACTTATTCCGGCGGATACCATATTGGCTGATGGGCAGATGTACATTCGTACTATAGCAAGTAATGAAAAATATAATGATAAATATATATATCAGAATTTTATTGATAGCGTAAAGTTTACGATTGATAATGGAGAATACAATTTAAGCTATGATAAAAAAATAGTGCTTGTTGATAATTATATGGGAATATTTGACATAATAGTTATGGGTGATGACCAGCCTTATTTTTCATATGATTTATCGGGATATAGTACCACATATATTGTGTATAGGGCGAACGACATAAAGGACAAAGATAATCTTATGGATATTGGGGGAGATCTCCGCATGTATTTGCCATAGCATATTCAAGGCTCGCTTGCGAGCCTTTTTTTCTTTGATAAGGGTTTCATTACATTTGAGATATGTTTCGTTACATTTTGAGAGAATTGGGAGAAATTATGCCGATATAAACAGTAAGACCATGGTTTAATTAAAGAGGGAGTGATGCTATGTTAGGCATTGCGGTTTGTGACGATGAGCCGGTATTTGCAGAACAGCTTAGTGATAAAATAAAAAAATATGTTCCTAAGTGCAATGTATATAAGTTTTTTAATGGCGAGGAATTGTTGTCTGATAAAACGAGCTTTGATATATATTTCCTTGATATCCAGATGGGACAGCCGGATGGAATAGAAATTGCAAAAAGGCTGCGCAGTTATGATGAGGAAAGCATAATCATATTTATTACAGGGGTAAAGGAATATGTATTTGAAGCCTTTGACGTAGCGGCTCTTAATTATCTGGTAAAGCCCGTATCTGACGAGAGATTGCAGGAGGTGCTTAGCAGGGCGATAAATCAGCTTGAGAAAAGGAAGGGCGGTAATAATAAGCAGATATTTGTAAAAACAAGGGACAGAAGCATTATATTGAATGCGTCGGATATTTTGTATTTTGAAAATCAGATGAGAAAGATTTCGGTTCACACAACAGATGGTGAGATTACTTTTTACGGAGTAATGGACAATCTGGAACAAGAGGTTGGGAGTTTGTTCTGCCGCTGTCACAGAGGGTATCTTGTGAATTTGTCTTATGTGGCAGAGTATAACTCCAATAGCATAAAACTTAAAAACGGAGAAGAAATATATATGGCAAAGAGCAGATATCGGGATTTTGTAAGGCAGTATATGAGATATCTTAGGAACGGAGGCGTTCCATATGTATAAAATGATTGAACCGTATTTTGCGTTGCTTATAAGCATTGTCGACGGGTACTGTCTTTTTATGCTTCTTGAAGAATTTGGAGAACGCAGAATAAAAAAGGAATGGCTGAATTGCCTGTTAGTGGTTTCCATATGGCTTTTAGTTGTAAAGATATTAAGTTATGCCGCGCTTTCAGCTTTTTCCAATTCACTAAGTAAACAGGTACTTGTACTTGGATTACAGATGCTTATTGCATATTTTATAAGCAATTTTTTATATTGCGGCAGACAGACGGTAAAGTTGTTTGTAACTCTGGTTTATATGGCGTTAAGATTTATATCCGCGCAGATTGGATTGGGGATAAAACTAGTCTTAATGTACCTTATTGACCATTTGGCGATGGTTATAGATGAAATGAATAATCAGAAGTTTATTTATCTGCTGATTGATATACTGAATTTTTCCGAAAAGGTTTTTATTTTAGCGGTATTATACATTTCAGTTAAAATAATAGCGAAAAATTATAAGTATGCGTTTGACAGAAAAAGCGTAAAGGAAATGATTTCTTATATGCTGCTGCCATTTATGGGAAGCTTTACATCTGTGATTTCCTATCTGATTATACAACTGATAAATGAAAGGGAAAACATTATTTACTATGATAATTATGTAAGTATATATACGCTGATTACCACAATTTTTTTGATGTCATGGCTGACAATTTTGTATGGCTTTAAGCTTCAGCAGGACGTTATGGGACTTACTGAACAGAATATAAAGGAGCAGGTGCTTAAAAACCAGATTTTGCAAATGCAGAATTCCATGACGGAGATGGAACATTTTTATGAAAGCTTCAGCAAGGTAAAGCATGATATGAAAAATCAGATGGCTGTTATGGAGAAAATGCTTACAGTACAAAAACCGGAGTACGGGGAAAACAAAAAAGAGCAGAACCCTGAAAAGGATAATGGGGAAATGCTGCAATTTTTTCAGGATATGCAGAGCCAGCTTGACAATTTGGAACAAAGGATACAAACCGGAAATGTAGTGAGCGATGCAGTTATAAGCAGTAAGTTTCATTATGCAGCAAAGGAGGTTTATGGCATTATTCTTGATACGCAGGACTTTCTTTTGAGCGATAAGGTTAATGTAAGAGCCTATGATATAGGTATTATTTTAAATAACGGACTTGACAATGCAATTGAAGCTTGCAGGAAATTACATTTAAAAAATCCGGATAGGGAAACTTATATAAAAATTAAGTCATTTTGGAAGAATCAAATGTTTTTTATTGAGATTGAGAATAGTTTTGATGGAAGTATAATATGGGGAAACGACGGATACCCATGCTCAACAAAAAAAGAGGAGGGCATTCATGGTATTGGTCTTAGAAATATCCGCCGCTGCGCATTAAAATACGAGGGCGATATGGATTGCATAGCGGACAACGGGGTATTTATATTGTCGGTTATGTTAAAGGGAAGCTTGTATTAAAATTTATATTATTTTAAGAAATGGAATTCATTATAAAGTCAAGGAGGAAAAAATTATGGCAATGGAGATTACAAACAGCTACAGCAGTTATGCAGTGCAGAATGCGATGGGAATTAGCAGCGTAAGAAAAGCAGCTAAAGATTTAAATGCGGATGAGACATTAGACGTAAGGACAGAGAAAAAAGGCGAGGCAGTAAAGACTTACGAGGCAAAAGAAACATCTAAGAGCAGTAATAAAGAAAAAACAGAAGAATATTTAAAGAAACTGCAAAAGCAGGTTCATTCCATGAAGTTGGAATCGGGAATGGGTTTGACTATAGGAAGAATGAAAAATGTACATACCATAGTTATAAATCCGGAGCTTTTAGAGAAAATGCAGAATGATCCTGAGTTAGAAAAGAAGTATGTACAGCGGCTTAAGGATATTGAAAGGGCTTCTAATTACGCACAGGCAGCTACAAAAAGCTTTGGACACGAGTGTGTATTTGATAATTGGTATATTGATGAAAATGGCAATTACACCCATGCTGCAATGACAGTAAGGAAGGATATATTAAATGAAAAGCTTCGTAAGCAGGCGGAGAAGAATGTAAAGGAGCTTATTGAAAAAACAAGGGAAAAAGCAGCTAAAAAGAAAGAGGAATTAAAAGAGGTATTAGAGGAGAAAAGGCAGGAGAAGGCGGCAGATAAGGAAGACACAATGGTAGATGGTAATAGTAAAGAAGATAAAGACGTACTTTCATCTACTGAGAAGGCAGAACGTTTACTGGCAGAGAAAATGAATGAATCAGAAGACGGAATTATTTTCATGGACCATGACGAGGTACAAATAATGATTGATGGAGCAAAGGAGGATTGTGCAAAAAAGGCGGCTGCAAAAGGGCAGAGCGCAGCCGGTGCAAATGTAGATGTGCAGGCATAAAAATTAAAATACTCTCTTTGGCAGTATAATACCAAGATATTATCCGCTAAAGGGAGTATTTTTTTGTTTAATTAAGGATAAGGATATATTTAGGATACAATTTTGTGTTATTTTTATAGTGAGGGGAAAAACAAGGACAAATTTAGAAGGAGGAGCGGATATGAGTTATAGATTGCTGCTGGTGGAGGATGATACTCACATTCAGGAAATAATAAGTGATTATGTCGCTGCAAAGAGCGGCGGACAGATGGACATAATAAGCGCATTTACAGCAGGCGAGGCGGAGGAGGCGCTTTATGAATATGAATTTGACCTGATTTTACTTGATGTAATGATTCCTGAGGGAGATGGATTTTCTTTGTGCCGGCAGATTAGAATAAACAGCGCCGCGCCGATTATTTTTATCACTGCAAGAGGAAGGGAGGAGGACAGGCTTTATGGATATGAATTGGGATGTGATGATTATGTGGTGAAACCGTTTTCTCTGGCTGAACTCTACGCTAAAATAAAAGTTTTGCTTAAACGCTCTAAAGGAATGGCGCTGTCGGAAAAAATGACGGTAGGCGGCATTTGCCTTGACGTTCGGGAAATGAAGGTGACAGCAAATGGCGATACAGTTGAGCTTACGCCTAAGCTATACAGTTTACTTAAATATTTGATGGAACACAAAAATTCTGTGGCGGGCAGGGAAGAATTGCTTATTCGTATCTGGGGATATGATTTTGAGGGAAGCGACAGGGTGGTTGATAACCATATTAAAAAGCTCCGCAGAGCATTGGGCCCATGCGGTTCTCAAATTAAAACTGTATTTTCAAAGGGATATAGAATGGAGGAATAGCCATGAAGCGTAAAAATAAATCAAAACATAAGGTAAACAGGCCGGCGCCGCCGGTATTTAAAAAAATATTTATAAATATCGCTCTGCCGGTTATGTGCGTATTTATCATTATAGGTATTGGGATTATAGTTAATTTTTATATGTATAAGCAAAAAGAGGCGGAGGATGAGCATACGTTATTGACGCAAACCCTTAATATTAGAATTGATAATATAAATCAAACGTATTTGGATGAGGCGGAGGAAGCGGGTTCCGATAAAGAATTAGATGAGATATATGATAAATATATGAGAAGCTTAATTTATAATATTGGCGTTTTTGTTCACGACTTTGATACTGCGGCGGTTATTGCAGAGAAAAATTCATCGGGCAAATGGGAAATTATATGCGACTCTGCAAAAAGTATGCTGATGATAGTTAAAGATATAAAAAATGAACGCTTATGCGTCTATTCTTATGCGTTGGAAGATAATAACAGGCTTATGGAATTTATTAAACACTATGAAGGAATGGACGATTATGAGCTTAGAGTAAGGGATATATATTTAAAAGAAGAAAATGGAGTAAAGGCTTTAGTGCCGGGAATTATTGAAGTCTATAAGAGTAAAACAGATTGGCATGAAGATGTAATCGAATATGAATCGGTTGGGAAGAATGAGTCTTCCGAAAAAGAGGAGGGTGAAGTTTTAAATGAATATATAAAGCTCGTTGATACATTTGACGCTTCGCCAAAGAATACAAGCGGATATGAACATATTAAAATGGATGGAATAAATTGGAGGATGGTAGGCTCTATGGTCGGCGGCTCAGAATTTGGAAGTAATGCATTGAAGTCGTTAAGAAAGAATTATTCCACGAAGCTTGAGGAGAATTCTTATGAGACAGAAGACGGTACGGTTTCTTATATGCCGGTAGAAGAACAGATGACAGAAGGCGGAGAGCTTTACATATTAAGCAGCGATTCTGTAGAATTGTATGAAAGAATAGATAATGTCCGCACCGTCGAAAATGATATAACGACGCCGGATGGCATAATTCCGCTCAAAAACGCATTGCTTAATATGCCCTCTAAAAAGGTCTATATCATGGTGGAAACAAACTTAAATATTATGAAAAAATATAGTAAACATATTCTTTTAGCGTGGCTCTTATGGCTTTTTATTCCGTTTGTAGTATGTATTATTGTCGCTAACAGCTATTTTCAAAAGTCAAAGGCAAGATGGGAAATTGAAAATTACAGGAGAATTACCACAAACGCCATGGCGCATGATTTAAAAAGCCCTCTCATGATATTGTCCGGATACGCTGAAAATTTAAAAGAAAATATACGCAGCGACAAGCGGGAGCATTATGCGGACGCAATCATTGAAAATGTCGATTATATGAACCGGCTTGTAATGGATATTCTGCATTTGGCCAATACGCAGGATTCAGAAATGGCGCTGCACAAGGAAAAGGTATCGCTGGCAGCTCTGGCGGAAGAAATAAGGGCGCTCTATGAAGCGGCAATGGAGAAAAAGAATATTACAATGGATATTGACGGCGACGTAACGCTTATGATAGATCGCAGCTTATTTTCAAGGGCGCTTTCAAATATTTTTATAAACGCAATTAAATATTCGCCTGAAAACGCCCATATAACAGTTGATATTGAAGAAAAATGCATGTCGGTGCAAAATACGGGAGTAAGCCTGCCGGCTGAATTTTGCAGAAAGGCTTTTGACGCCTTTGTGAAAAATGACTTTGCAAGAAGCAATGAGCAGGGCGGCGGCGTAGGGCTTTCAATTGTCAAAGGGATATTAGACGCTCATCAAATGTCATGTGAAATGGTTAGCGGGGAGAATGCTGTTACAGTGGTTATTTATTTTTAATATGGCAAACAGACAGATTGCAAATGAGCTTTAAATAGTGTTATAATGTTGACGGACTTAATATATGTAGAAATGGTTAGGAGACGTCAATGGCAGAGGAGAAGGAAGAATTTCATAAGGAAGTGGAGAAAAGTATCCGAAAAAAGTTTCATAAGAATATATGGTGCAGGTTTACTAAGGCAGTGAGAACATATGACCTTGTTCAGGCGGGAGACAGAATCGCTGTGTGCATATCGGGCGGTAAGGATTCAATGCTGATGGCAAAGCTTTTTCAGGAGCTTAGACTGCACAACAAGGTACCGTTTGAGATGAAGTTTTTAGTTATGGATCCGGGGTACAGTCCTAAGAATCGTGAAATGATAGAGGCAAATGCAAAAAAGCTTAATATTCCGGTTACGGTTTTTGAGACGGATATTTTCGGCTCTGTTTATAATGTGGAGAAGTCTCCATGTTACCTCTGTGCAAGAATGCGTAGAGGATATTTATATAGTCAGGCTAAGGAGATTGGCTGTAACAAGATTGCCCTTGGACATCACTATGATGATGTTATTGAGACAATTTTAATGGGAATGCTTTTTGGAGCGCAGGTGCAAACCATGATGCCGAAGCTTAAGAGTACCAATTTTACGGGAATGGAGCTGATACGTCCCATGTATCTTATAAGGGAGGAGCATATTAAGGCATGGCGGGATTATAATCATTTGCAGTTTTTACAGTGCGCCTGTCGTTTTACAGAGAATTGCGCAAATGAGCAGAACGAGGAGAACACTTCAAAGCGGTTAGAGGTAAAACGTTTGATTCAGGAGATGAAGAAGACTAATCCTTTTGTTGAAAGCAATATTTTTAAGAGTGTGGAAAATGTTAATTTAAGCACTGTGATTGCATATAAGAAGGACGGTGTAAAACACCATTTTTTAGATGAGTACTAGCATATATAAAGATATAATAAGGGACAGATAATTGTGTGATTCTTCTGTCCCTCAATTTATATAGTTTTATAGAGTAATTTTATTGCTGTTTTAGTTTCTCTAATATTTCGGGAAGTTTCGTTTTATCTGCATAGCGCATATATGTGTTTTCAAAATCGTCTCCATAATCCTTTGCCTTAGACAAGTGTATTATTCCTTCCTGCACCAATGCATTATAGCGCGAGGTTATATCCTTTAGCTGCGCTTGATATTTTTCATCTGTACCGGCAGTAATAAGCTTAGCATATACGTCTACTATTTCATCCCGCTCGGAATCAGGGAAATACTCATGCGGGGCTGTACTATCAAAAATACAGCATTTTAAAGCCGGTATTACTACCATATCCAGACTTTTAGGATCAAAACCGCAGTGATATACTTCTACATTATAGCCATTTTGTTCTCCGAAGGCGGCGATTTTTTTCATTATAGTGGATTTTCCGGAACCCGGACGTCCCTTTATAAAATAGCGTTTGCTTAGATTTTTTGTAATTTCTTGTACAAAGTCGACAGAACCCTTATAGGTGGCTCCGCCAAAGAATCTATGTTTAATATAGCCTTCCGATTTGGATAATGGCAGCGGTATCATCATGGATATAATCTCTTTGGTATAATCTTCTGCAGCTTCAAAATTCATGTTACTTATATAGACAGCTTCCCATTCGTCATGAATTTTAATGGCTTTTTCAAAATTTTTATATGCATTTTCATAGGAAGCGCTCTCAAGCTCGCTGCATTTTTTACAGTATGTTTTATCACTATCCGATATAGGTTGGAAAATAGATGAAGTATCTATTGTTTCCGGCTTATAAGAAGAATTGTTAAGCTGCTTGGGAACAATATTTTCTGACAGTACCGCTTTTTTCATGGAAGGAATTAAAATACCGTTTAATTTATCAGGATGAGTCGAAGAATATATACATTCAAGCTCAGGAACGGTATCTAAAACCTCCTCTTGAAAACGCGATAGAATCTCCTCGTGAAGAACTGTGCTGGGACCGGTCAATACATAGACGGTCTGGCAGTCATGAAGATTTGTTTCCAGCAGATTATACAGTCCGCTTGAACTGTTTGCTGTTACATAATAAGGTAATATTTGGCTTGTCATTTAGTTAATAACCCTTTTTTCTTTTATTCTATGTTATATTGCGTTAGATTATACAAAAAATCAGCTTATAATTCCTAAATGCTCTAACAAAACCTTTATTCCAATGCAAATAAGTATAAGACCTCCGGCTATCTCTGCCTTTGATTTGTATTTGCTTCCAAAGATGTTGCCAATCTTTATTCCTATTGCTGAGAAAAGATATGTTGTTACACCGATTATGGAAGCGGCATATATAATGTTTACTTTTAAAAATGCAAAGGATACTCCCACTGCAAGCGCGTCAATACTGGTGGCTACAGCTAATATCAGCATCGTTTTTAACCCAAAGTCAGGGGCTATATTTTCATCCTCGCCAAAAGCCTCCATAATCATGCTGCCGCCGATAATTGCCAGCAGGATAAATACAATCCAGTGGTCATAGGCGGATATAAGCTTTGCGAATCTGCTTCCGACGAAGTAACCTATAACAGGCATTAACGCCTGAAATCCGCCAAAATAAATTCCGGTCAGCAGTATATGTTTTAGCTTGAGCTTTTGTACTGACAAGCCTTTGCATATAGATACTGCGAACGCATCCATAGACAATCCGACAGCAAGCAGCAGTAATTCAATTATTCCCATAAAGATATCCTCCGTCTGTGCAATTAGCTTTCCCATTTTTTAAATGTTTAACTCAAACTGACTGCCCGTTTATTTTCTAAAATGGTATTATATTCGCTATAATCCGTCAAGCATTTAAAGTAAAATTATCGGAGGTTTTAGAGGCGGCGTTAAATGAATTAGAAGAAAATGTGTAATTGCGGTTAATTATTTACAAACGTAATCCGATATACATATAAAGTGTTACAAGCAGGAAAAGGGCTGTTAGAGGAATTAGCAGCATTTTTTATGGAAACGGCATTTACACATGTAAACAGATACAAGGAGGTATAAGTATGACGGTTGGAATGACAGGAAGTTATTATGGAGAAAGCGTTGTGGCTGGGGCAAATGCAACCGCAAAAAGCGCAGGGAGTGCGAAACGTCCCAAATGGAATACAAAAAAGGCGTATACATATTTGGAGGATATGAACACTGCAATACAAAATTACAAGAAGGAGGCAGTGTCATATTATGCATCACAGATAAAAAGCAAGGGTGAGGATATTCTTACTGTTGACGAGTTAAAAAAACAGATAGGGGAGTTGTTTTCACAGTATACTTTAACTGACCATGAGCCTAAGGAGGTGAGGGCAGGAAAGCACTATTTGTACATTGATGAGAAGAATCTTGAGAAAATGGCAAAGGATGCGGATTACAGGGCAAAGGTGTATGGACTTATGGACGCCGAGCTTAGTTCGGGAGCAGGCTACACATTAAAATACAGCGATGGAAGGAATGTGACGTCACACATTGTAGGCAGCATTTTCTCATTGTGCGAGGAAAACCGCAAATATGCGGGGGCGGACGGTATCCCTTATCGGGGCAGCGGCATGTCTGACCATCCGTTTTCCAGTTCGGATTCCCACGTACAGGTAAGGAGTATGAGCTTTTTATATGACAATATTGATCCGGCAAAATCTGCCGCAAGAGATCGCAAGCTGAATGCCGCAAGGCTGGAGGAAAAGCGTTTGAAAAAACGTAAGGAGGCTAAGAAGGCTGCTGAAGAAAGGGAAGAAAAACGGGCGGAGAAGAAAAGAGAGCGTAAAAAGGCAGAGGAAAAACTAAAGCAGGACGCCTTGAACGAAGCTATGGAGCAGCTTAGGGCAGAGGGCGGAAAATATCAATCGGCAGAGGATATTTACGAGATTAACGATAAAACTGACGGTGATAATATAATAGATGAAAACGAGGAAAAAGCGCAGCCGGACGGTGAAGCTATAGAAGAATCCGGCAAATCTGATAAAAAAGACGACACAGAAGAAAATTTAATTCGGGAGAAAGATGAGATAGAGACAGAGGAAAGCAAGAGCAGCGTAACATTTCCGGAAGGAAAGAGAGCGGCGCAGATATCAAGCGCACAGACCGTCGCAGACATTAAGATGGTATTTACACTGCTTGAAAAGGATTTGGATGATTGCGAGTCGGGATTAAAGCAGGGTATGTGCGATGAAGCAGAAGTAAAAAAGGTAAAGGCAATGATTAAGAGAGCGCAAAAAAGGCAGCAGGAGATTATGCAGATGAGCAGGTATCAAAGCGAGGAGGAGCAGAACAGGCTTACTATAAATATCATGATGTAATCTTATAAAAGGCATAAGCAATATGGCGGCTTATGCCTTTTATTTTTTGACATTAAATTGTATTATTGATATATTGGGCATATAATGTTATGCTGATTAAGTATTTGTATATTATGTAAAATAATATATAATATAGTCGGAAGGCATGTTTTGCATATTTATCCGTTATATCTTAGAAAACAGCTTATATATTTTTTAATTAATAGTTTTGGAGGAATATAAAATGAGAAAAATAATTGAAAACAAGCAGTTTGACGAAGAACGGGCGTTATATTTTTCAAAAGGGTGCGATATTAGAAATTGTACCTTTGCGGGGCCGGCGGACGGAGAATCTGCTTTGAAGGAATCAAGAGATATTGTTTTGACGGATTGCAGTTTTTCACTTAGATATCCTGTTTGGCATGTAAAAGAATTTAAAATGAAGAATTGCAAAATGGATGAGTATACGAGAGCGGCTATATGGTATGCGCAGCATGGCTTGATTGAGGACTGCGAGCTTAATGGAATAAAGGCAGTCAGGGAATGTCATGATATAAGGCTTGAAAAATGCAGAGTCAATTCGCCTGAATTTGGATGGAAGAGCAGCGATATTGTATTGGAGGATACAAAGATTGATTCAGAGTACATTTTTTTGGACAGCAAAAATGTAAGCCTTAATAATGTAAAAATGAGCGGTAAATATTCTTTCCAGTATATGGAGAAGCTTAGTATTACAGACAGTTACTTAGATACAAAGGATGCATTTTGGCACAGTAAAGATGTAACAGTGCAAAACAGCGTGGTAAAGGGAGAGTATCTTGCATGGTTTTCCGATGGACTTACCCTTATTAATTGCGAAATTATCGGCACGCAGCCGCTTTGCTATTGCAGCAACCTTAAGCTGATTAACTGCACAATGGTTGATACGGATTTGGCTTTTGAATATTCTGATGTGCAGGCGGATGTTAAAGGACATATTATTTCCATAAAAAATCCCAAATCAGGGAAGATTACAGCAGACAGCGTAGGAGAGGTTATTCGTGAAAATCCTGTTATGGAGTGCAGCGGTGAAGTGTGTCTTCGCAATAGCATATAGCAGGCAAAAGCGCGCCTGATATGTACCGGTGATTTATAAACATTTTTGTGTTCATTTAAGTGAATCGCGGTTGCGTATTCTACATGGAAATGATATAATATCAAAGAAGTGTAAATAAAGATGCTAATAGGCAATACGCTATTGCTGATTGGCATATGATATAAGGGAGGATAAATAGTAATGAATATTAGAGATTTTATGGACATGAAGAAACTGCAGGAGATTCAGGATGCATTTTCAGATTCAACCGGATTGGCAGCTATAGCAGTAGGAATGGATGGAAAGTACCTTACGGAGGGAAGTAATTTTACTGATTTCTGTATGAAGTATACAAGAGGTTCAGCAGAGGGCAACAGGCGCTGCATAAAGTGCGACAACGAATGTACCGGAACATATTTCTGCCATGCGGGACTTATGGATTTCTCAATTGATATTATGCTTGAGGGAGAAAAGATTGGCGCAATTATTGGAGGACAGGTGCTGCCGGAGGAACCGGATGAGGAGAAGTTCAGAGAGACTGCAAAGGAGCTTGGTATTGATCCTGACGCTTATATAGAGGCTTTAAGGAAGGTGCCAATTAGTACGGAGAAGCGTATCAGGGCTTCGGCAGCGCTGCTCGGCAATATGGTAAATCATTTGGTTAATTTGGAATATTTCAAGCATAAAAACAACAATAAGCTGGAGGGACTTAGTGAGGAGATTCGACATACCAGAGAGGTTATGGGCAATATTAATTCCAGCACTGATAATTTGAAAGCGATTGCCAGCAAGCAGAAGATACTTTCACTTAACGCATCAATTGAGGCGGCAAGAAGCGGCGAGGCCGGAGTAGGATTTGCAGTGGTGGCAAAGAGTATGGGAGAATTAAGCGCTAAATCTTCCGATATCTATGGCGATATAGAGAAGTCTGTTGTTGAAGTTACAGAAGCGATTAACAATTTATCGGATATTTTTGAGGCAGGAGAGTAATTACATAGTGATTCGGCTAATCCATTAAAAGATTATAAAAGAATTCAGGCGGGAGGTTACAAACCTCTCGTATTTTAGAATAGATAAAAGAAAAAAGGGTATCATAATGTAAATAGTATGTATATAAGGAGAGTAATGATTTATGAAGATTTTATTTTATGATGCAGCTATGTATGATAAAAAGTCCTTTGACAAGACATTGGAGCAGTTTCCGGATGTGGAGATTACTTATCAGGAGATTGATATTTCAGTAAAGACGGTGTCCTTGGCTAAGGGGTATGATGCAATCTGCGCATTTGTTAATTCAGACCTTTCATCACCGGTAATCAAGGCGCTTAGCGATATTGGGATTAAGTTGATTCTTTTAAGGTGCGCCGGATTTAATAATGTGGATTTGGAAGAAGCAACCAGATGCGGTATGACGGTACTTCGCGTTCCGGGATATTCGCCGGAAGCAGTGGCGGAACACGCCATGACGCTGGCATTGGCAGTAAACCGTCATTTGCATAAAAGCTATATTAAGGTTAGGGAAAACAATTTCAGTCTTGTGGGACTTACGGGAATCAATTTTTATCAAAAGACTGCCGGAATTGTCGGAACAGGTAAGATAGGTTCTGCCATGTGCAGGATTTGCCGCGGTTTTGGAATGAAGGTTATTGCTTATGACATGTATCCAAATAAAGATTTGGATTTTGTAGAGTATAAATCACTTGAGGAGGTTTTAAAGCAGTCCGATTTGATTTCACTGCATTGTCCGCTGACTGAAGAGACGCATCATTTAATTAACAAGGATACAATAAGTATGATGAAACCTAATGTTGTTTTAGTAAATACATCAAGAGGCGCATTGGTTAATACGGAGGACATGATTCAGGGTATTCGCGAGAATAGGTTTTTTGGAGTGGGGCTTGACGTATATGAGGAGGAAGGGCCGAACGTATTTGAAAACCGAGAAGACCAGCTTTTGGAGCATTCAGTGACTGCAAGGCTTTTGTCATTTCCAAATGTTATAGTTACTTCGCATCAGGCGTTTTTGACTGAGGAGGCGTTGGCCGCCATCAGCGAGGTTACATTGCAAAACGCGATGGATTACGAAAATGGAAGTATAAAAGATGTAAATCGGGTTAAGTAAGAGGTTATAGGATTAACAGTATTTTTTAATAACAGGCGAAATGCAGCATGACACGTTAATGCGCATTTTGCCTGTTTTGTATTGTAAGCTGTTTGTTCTTTATAATAAGATTAGCAGATAAGCGGGCTTTTAAGTAACGTTTTATAGGGGTTATGCGGTTAATGCATTATTATCATTATTATATAGAAAGCCCTTGCTTTTTAATAAAATATCTTTATAATTATTAGAGCGGGCTTATTCTGTCAGGCATATTTTGTAATATTTGTAATAATCATACAATGTAAATCAATGTAAATGGGAGGTATTCTTTGCATGAAAAACAAAGAAAATGATGTACCAGTTGAATTAAACGAACAGACGATTCATATATTGGAAGGAATTGCCGATGGAATGCCGGGAGGATTTTTTATTTATCATGCAGATGGAAATGAGGAGTTAATTTTCATTAATAAATCGATGCTGCGCATTTTTGGCTGCGATACGAATGAAGAATTTAAGCGGCTTACGGGTAATACGTTTAAAGGTATTGTGCATCCTGACGACTATGAAAAGGTTGAAAAGAGTATATATGATCAGATTAGTAACAGCATATATGGGCTTGATTATGTCGAATACCGTATTATCCAAAAGGATGGAACTGTGCGCTGGTTGGAGGATTATGGACATTTTGTCCATACTGATGTGTATGGCGATATTTTTTATGTGTTCGTAGACGACGCTACAGAGCGTCTTAAGCGGCGCATGGAGAATCTGGAAAAGCTTAACGCAAGGCTGCATGAAGCTTATGTTAAAGAGAAGCAATACAGAAAAGCCATTTTGTCAGATGCAATGACCTTCTTTGAGGTGAATCTTACAAAGGATACTTTCCTTACCGAAGCCTCGCAGGTAGAAGATGGCAAGGAGATAGATTTATTTGAGTATATGGGAGTTGAGCCATTTGACAAATATTCTGATTACGTTAATTTTTGCGCAGAGCGTTTGGAGCCGGATGATAGAGAAAAATATCGTAAGTTTTTTGATCCGGACAGGCTGATTCGCTGCTACAGCAAGGGGGATTTGGAACAGATTTGTGATTTTCAGATTACGGATACATATGATAGAAAGCGTTTTATACAGTATATTTT
This sequence comes from uncultured Lachnospiraceae bacterium, assembly GCA_947626505.1. GTDB lineage: Bacteria > Bacillota > Clostridia > Lachnospirales > Lachnospiraceae > NC2004. The sequence goes on along the minus strand of CANQSN010000003.1, from coordinate 26,879 downwards.
CCTTCTGGGGAAAAATATGCATACACAGGATGTTATAGGTCTTTTTACTGCAAAGGATATGACTGCGCAGGTGGAAAGACAGCATTTGCTTCAATCCGCATTAAAGCAGGCAAAAGGAGCGACTGTCGCAAGGGAGGTATTTTTATCCAATATGTCGCATGATATAAGGACGCCTCTTAATGCTATTATAGGTTATACTGAGCTTGCAGAGAAGAACAGCGGTTTTAAGGATAAAGTGGACGGATATATAGAGCAGATTCGCATGGCAAGCGAGCAGCTTTTGTCTATTGTAACTGAATCAATGGAGGTTACAAGGATGGAGTCGGGCAATTTTAATTTGTCCAATTCGGATTTTAATTTGAATAATCTGCTTGATGAGTTGAAAAAGAGCTTTGAAAAACAATTTGCGGCGAAGAATATTGAATTTGAGATGGATAAGTCAGGGATAGAAAACCATGACGTTATCGCAGATTTTGTAAGAATGAAGGAAATGATAGGCCAGCTTTTGGATAATGCGGTAAAGTACACAAACAGTAAGGGAAAGATTAGGCTTATTGTCAGGGAAAATAATATAAATTTAAAAGGATACAGGAAGTATGAGTTTGTTATAGAGGATACTGGGATTGGTATGTCAAAGGAGTTTCAGGAAAAAATGTTTGAGCCCTTTTCAAGGGAGAACAATACCACCCACAGCGGCGTACTTGGAACAGGGCTGGGACTTGCGCTTGTAAATAATATTGTGGATATGATGGAGGGCGAGATTGATGTAAGGAGCGCTCCCGGCAAAGGAACCAGCTTTTCAATTAAAGTGCTGTTGAGGCTGCAAAAAGAACAGACCGCTAAAGAATCAGCGGAGGATAAAGAAATCGCTCAATATTCGGACGTCCATAATGTCCATGTGCTGCTGGCGGAGGATAATGATATCAATCGCGAGATTATTACCGAGCTGCTTAGTGAAAATGGATATGTTGTGGATTCTGGCGAAAATGGGGCGGTTGTGCTTGAAAAATTGAAAAGCGCGCCTGCGGGCTATTACTCCATAGTGCTAATGGATATACAGATGCCGGTTATGGATGGTTATGAAGCCGCAAGAGCTATACGTAAGCTTGACAATAAGCAATTGGCTAATATTCCAATCGTGGCGCTGTCTGCAAATGCTTTCGCGGAGGATTTTCAGAGGTCAAGAGAAGCCGGAATGGATGCGCATGTCACTAAACCGATTGATACGCATTATTTGTTCGAGGTAATGCAGCAGATGATGTGATTTTTGTTTTATAATTAAAGCTCTGATATTATGAAAGCCAGTGTTTCAAAATTTAATTTTCTTTTTGCGTTGCCGCATTGTAAAATAAAAAGTATTATGATACAATATTAAAGAATGTACTGTGTTTATGATGTTAAAGGCAAATGGAGGAGGCGTGGATGTGGATAACCGGAAGGATGAAAAGGAATTTACAATATTAGTCGTAGATGATTCCGAGATAAACAGAGATATGCTTAGAACTATATTAGACGATAAATATTATATTGAGGAAGCAGTGGATGGCGAGAGCGCCCTTAAAATGATTGAGGAAAAGGGCAATGCGTATGATTTGGTATTGCTTGATATTATTATGCCGGGGATGAGCGGGTATGATGTATTGAGAGAGTTAAAGGAAAAATACTGGCTTGACAGTATGCCGGTAATCGTAATTTCTTCGGAGAATGATATAGAAAGTATTTGTCAGGCATATGAGCTTGGGGCAACAGATTATTTTACAAGGCCTTTTGATGCTACGGTTATTTCCCACAGAGTAATAAACACAATTATGCTTTATAGAAAGAGATCCAGTGATACAGAGGATGCAGTGCGTATGCTGTCCTTTGTATATTATAAGATTCTTAAAGTGAATCTTACTTCAGACAGGCATAAGGTGCTTAGAATGAATGAAGAAGAGGCCACTCCTGAAGCGGGGTATAATATACAGATGTCCAAATGGTTTAAGAATTTTGCTGATTTAGGCATGGTGCATCCGGAGGACGTAAGGGATTATCTGGCTTTTACAAGACTTGATTATCTTAGAAGGCATTTTGCAAGAGGCAAGAAGACTGCGGCATGTCGTTACAGACGCAAGATAAGCGGAGATTACCGCTGGGTTTCAATGGAACTTTATCAAAGTGCGGAATATTCGGATGACCATCAGGTTGTAATACTTTATGTTCGCGATATTAATGAGGATTTTATGAGGCAGATGAATTCTGCTGTTAAGATATCGGTAGGTTCGTTTGTATCATGCCAGTTTAATTTTAATGATTCAGGCTTGAGCAGCGTTACAAGCAAGCTTCCTGATGAATACGTTAAAAATGCAGAAACACTGGATTACATGGTTGACGTGCTGTCCAAGTATATTCCTGAGCAGGAGGGCAAGAGAGAAAATTTCCTTAACCAGTTCCATAAGGATATGATTTATCAGGCGTTTCAGGAGGGGCATACTGTAATTGAAGGCAAGTATCCATTTGAAAGCAAGGGGGATGGCGAACCGCTCAAGTATGTAAAAGCTGTGGTACGCTTAATGCATGACGCCCTGTCTGAGAGTATAGAGGCTGTATTTTATATGGTTGATATTACACAGGAATATTTGGATGAAACGCTGCCGGCGGCTTTGTATAATAAGGAATATCAGGTAGTAGGAGTGATAGACAGAAGGAACAGGACGGTAAGGCTCCAAAAGTGCGCATATGATTCACAGTTTAATAATATGTCGGAGGTATATGATTATAAAGACACCTATGAAAAGGTGGCAAAAGAGGTTATTGCCTTACAGGACAGGGAAAAGTTCATTAAGAATCTGGAGCTTTCTAATATTGAACAGAAACTTGATATGCTGGATAGTTATGAATTTTCAGTTCAGGGGGCAAGCAGCTCAGGCAAAACAATCGTAGTGAAGATTCATCTTTCCTACCTTGATGATACGAAGGCTTATATTGTTATGTCTGTTGAGGATAATACAGAATTTGCCCATACGGATACCCTTACGGGCGGCATGAACAGAGAGGGATTCTTTGAAGGAGCCAAGAATATATTTAATATAAGCAGTCAAGACGACAAGTTTGCCTTAGCGCATTTTAACCTGAATGATTTTAAGGTTATTAACGAGATGTTTGGACTTGATGTGGGAGATCAGATGCTGCGTAATTTCTATATGCAGATTAAGAATTCTGATTTAAAGCCTCTTATAACCGGAAGGCTGGATGCGGATCATTTTGTTGCGCTTATTCAGCAGGAGAATCTGGATTATGATGTTATATCAGATATTTGCTATAAGAATGTAGAGATTGAAGGTAAGTCAATCTGTATTAACGGAAGATGCGGTATATATATGATTGAGGATACCGGAATGCATATAAGCGGTATGTGCGACAGGGCGAGCCTTGCAGGGACGCACATTGAGAATCATAATGTTCAGCCATATGCAGTATTTGAGAATTCCATGCATGAGAACTATATTGATGCTACCGCATTGACCGGAGAGATTGAACAGGCTATTGCCAATAAAGATATAAAGGTATATTACCAGCCTATTTATGATCCGGTTACTAAAAGGCTTGCTTCTGCCGAGGCGTTAGTTAGATGGATTCATCCGGAACATGGTATGGTTTCGCCGGGGACATTTATACCGGCATTGGAGAAGAAGGGACATATTTCCAAAGTAGATTTATATGTGGAGCAGGAAGTTATGCGGTTCCAGCAGGAACGTTACGATAAAGGTCTGCCTATTGTACCTGTTTCGGTCAATCTTTCCCGCATGGACTTCTTTGATGATAAGATGATTGAAACCATATTATCGGATATTAAGAATTCAAAGCTCCCCAAAGATATTTGGAGATTTGAAGTTACGGAATCGGCATATGCGTCTGTTGTATCAAGAAGCGGAGAAGTCTTGGAGCAGATGCGGGAAAATGGAGCAAAGCTTTTATTGGATGATTTTGGAACAGGATATTCATCATTTGAGATGATGCTTGATCATGATTTTGACATAGTTAAGCTTGATATGAGTTTTATACGTAAGATTGGCAAGAACTCAAAGGCTGAGAGCATTATTACGTCAGTTACAGATTTGGCTCACCGCATTGGCACAAAGATTGTGGCGGAGGGCGCTGAATTGGAGGAGCATGTAGAGTTCCTTAAACATCATCAATGTGATTATATTCAGGGATATTATTTTTCTAAGCCGCTGCCGGAGCATGAATTTGCAGAAAAATTAGATTCAGACGATATTATTCCGGTGTAATATTTTATAAGGAGGAATTATAGTATGACAATAGAACAGCTATATGAGAGAATCGGAGGAGACTATAAAAGCGTACTTGGAAGGTTTATGAGCGATAAGATAGTGGATAAGTTTGTAATAAAATATCTTAACGATTCAAGCTATGACCTTTTGAAAAGCGGGATGGAGGAGCCCAATTATGAGGAGGCGTTTAGAGCCGCTCATACTATGAAGGGAGTATGCCAGAATCTCTCATTTGACAGACTGTGCAAAGCTAGTGAAGATATGACGGAGGCGTTAAGAAACGGTCCTCATGGCAATTATGAGGAGTTATACCAAAAGGTGACGGAAGTATATAACGATACTGTTGCCGCTATTCGCGAGTACGAACAGTCAAAATAGTATTGATATAATTAAAAAAACAAAGCAAGCACGCAAAGTATGTTGTTTTTTACATAGAACATCTTTGATGTGCTTTTGTTATGTTCTGTTATCGCCAAGAAGATATAACAGGATTCACTTTACTCTCACATATACCATATATACTATGACAATTGAAGAGAAGTGACAAAGAAAAAGTTAATTGTAAGATGAAACAAAGGAGATTTAACAATGAGAAAAGGATGTAAGTTTATTGCAATGCTGTTGATTGCAGCAATGCTTATGCAAACAGGTGGGGAAGGAATTAGTGCATGCGTTTTAGGCGTCAGTACAATTATTACAAATGCGGAAGAAGGGGACTTAGTATCAGGCAATCCGGCTTCAGCAACCGGTGATTCTTCAGGTAATCCTTCGGGAAATGCATCAGGTAATCCTTCCGATACTTCAGAAGAAGTTGTCGGCGATTCTTCAGGGGATCTTCCAGAAGAGGCAGAGTACATTTCCATAAAAGCTGAAGCATTGAATAAAAAGCTTGTTTATAAGCAGCCCTTTACAACTGCGGATGTTGAGATAAAGGGAATAAAGAATGATACAGACGCCAGCGGCAACGCAGTTTCGCTGCCGGTAAAGGACTGTACATTTTTCTGGAATGACAAGGAATTAAAAGAGGGTTCGACAGAGATTTCAGCCGAGATGGGAGAAAAAGTGATAACAGTAAAATATAAGGATTTGAGCGCTACATACAAGATAGATGTAGTTCCGGATAAGACAGCCAATATACAGCAGCTCGATCCGGCAGTGGATTCCATTTATTTGACGTGGGATGTCGTAGAGGGGGCCACAGGTTATCAGATTATGAAGTATGATGAAGCTGAAAAGAAGTGGAAAAGTATTAAGGGCGGCCCTACTAACAACTATGTGACGACGAATCAGACTAATATTAAGTCGTCAAATAATATTACTATTACTCCGGCAACGGTATATACCTTCAGAATCAGAGCATATTACGGAACAACGCCTTCAGTTGCAGTATATGGTGAAATGACTGATTCATTTACAGCAGTAACAACGCCTGAACAGGCAACGCCCGTTGTATTTAAGCAGTGTTCTCCTGATTCCGTTACATTTTCATGGAATCCGGTTAACGGAGCGGACGGATATATTGTAGAGTACAAAGCTACAGACGATCCGCAGTATACTACATTAGGCGATGTCGGCAATGTGCTTGAATATGGTGTTGCGCAGTTAAAATCAGCAAAAAGCTATTATTTCAGAGTAAAGGCATATAAGGTGTCGGATGCATTTGCCGGAAAGGCGTCAACGGGAGTTAAGTTCAGCACTTCGCCGGCAGAAACAGTTGTTACAATGCTTTCGGGAAGTAAGGCGGCTAAGGTGTCGTGGAAAAAGGTAAGCGGAGCTACCGGATATTATATATATGCAAAGAAAAGCGGTGAAGAAGAATTTAAACAGATTGCCGACATAAAGCAGGGAACATATTATTATATAAAGCTTGGTCTGGTAAATGGCGTGGAATATGAGTTTCAGGTAAAGTCGTACAGGACTGTTTCAAGTTTCCCTTATGCTTCACTGGGTTCTGAGATTAAAAAGGTTGTACCCGCTAAGATTAAAGCGACAAGCACTAAGGCAAAGTATTTTAAGAGTTATAAGAAGTTCAAGAAATCTAAAGTATACACCACAAATAAGTGGTTTAAAAAATACGTATTATTTAAAAAGAGTATTATTATTCCGGGCGCAATTAATACAAATGCAGGAGGATTTTCTTCTACGCGCATGACGCCTCAGGGAATTACTGCTGCGGGCTCGTATATTATTATGTCGGCTTATGATTATAATTCAAATGTAAATACGGTTTTATATGTTATGAAAAAGAGTAATGGTAAGCTTATGACTACTATTGTGCTGCCTGATCAGGTACATGCGGGCGGATTGGCTTATGATGGAACAAATCTTTGGGTGAGCCATGGAAGCAATGCGGCGGCTATACGTTTTTCAAAAATAAAGAGCGCGGCAAAGAAGAAGAAAACATTCCAGTATGTAGAATACGACGCAATGTGCAAGGTTAAGACAACAGCATCATATATGACGTATTATAAGGGAATGCTGTGGGTTGGAAAGGTTGGAGAGCAGGGAAAGCAGCCGCTATACAGCTATACTATTGGAAACAAAAGTTCAACGCCTACGCTTACTGCAAAGAAGAAGATTAATCTGCCTGACAGAGTGCAGGGATTGGCATTTTTGCCTAATGGCGATTTGGTACTTTCCCGCGGTAATCTGTATCTGGATACTATGCCATACTATATAAGTCAGTTAGATTACTATTCCCCTAAATGGTCGGGCGATAATATTAAGTCGCTTAAAAAATGTAAAAATGTCTGCCCTATGCCGAGTATGAGCGAAGGAATTACAATATCGGGCAATACCATTTATGTGTGCAACGAATCGACTGCGTTCAGTACAGTAACTGCTCCAATGGATAGAATTTGTGCATTTAAGACGTCGTCTTTAACTAAAAAGGTAAAATAATAAAAAATTTATAGTAATTATAAAATAAAAAAAGCACTATTTTTAGTGCTTTTTTTGTTACATAAATACTAACGCCATGTTTGAATAAAGTAGTATTCTATGGTATACTATTCAATGATTGGCAATAATAAGTAAATAGACTATTACCAGCGGTTAGGAATATATATGATATAACTGTTTTGCGGTTGGAGGTGGGAAGGTGTGATTAATCAGGAAAAGGTTCGTATAATGACAAAATGCGCATGTTATGAGAAGCATAATAGTAAAAAAGAGCTGCAGTTGGCAGGATATTTTAAAAAGGATTATGTGAAGCTGCAGATGTTAAAGAGTATATTTTCTGTAATAATCGCATTTGCTTTAATGTCAGGAATAGTTATATTGGCATATTATGAGCAGCTTTTTAAGCTGATTAATAAGTTTGGAATTAAAAATATTAGTATTATTGCTATTATAGCATTTTTTGTTTTGCTTATGGTATATTATGTAATATCAAGAGCGATATATGCGAAGCAGTTTGATAGAGCCAAAAAAGGGATTCGCAGGTATTATAGGGATTTAAAGAAATTGCAGTCCATTTATAGCAATGAACAGGATAAGAGCCCTAAAGTGTTTGAGGAAGGGGGAGTGGTTGAACAAAATGATGAATTTATTGATTATTAGGGATAGGATTTGTTCTTTCTACCAGAAGCGGGAACGTTTTTTTATTTTTTTAATCCGTTTCCTATATATGATGATATTATATTTTTCTTTCAAGGAGTTGTTTGGGTATAACGAAGATATATACAGAATCAGCTTTATTTTGGGAGTATCCTTTGTGTGTGCATTTATACCGAGCGGAGTTATTTCTTTAATCGCATTTTTGATAGCGTTTGTGGATTTATTAAGCTTAAGTATGGAGGCGGCGGTTGTCTGGCTTGCATTTGTGGCGGTTGTTTACCTGCTTTATTTAAGGTTAGTGCCCGGCAAGAGCTATATTGTACTGATTACTATGGCGCTGCTTATGAAGCTTCCATGCTGCGTGCCGCTGCTTGTTGCGATGCTGGTTGGCCCTGTAGGGATTGTTCCCGTTATTTGCGGAATTGTATTGTACTATTACAGCGTACATGCCCATGAATTGCAGTCGTTTTTAACAGCCTCCACAGATGAAAGCTCAGTCCAACCTATTACATTTATAATAGACAGCCTTATAAGGAATCAGGAAATGCTAATGTTTATAGTAGTATTCTCTGTCGTGATAATGGTGACTTATATGATTTACCGCAGCTCCATACATTACTCATGGGTTATTGCAATTGTATCAGGAATGGTTTTGATGATTCTGGGACTTTTGGCAGGAAGCGTTTTGCTGGAGGACGAGCTTGGGATAAGCGTTATTTTGTTTGGTTCAATGATTTCCTGCGCAGTTGCTTTGGTAGTCCAGTTTTTCAAATGTGTGGTGGATTACAGCAGAGTAGAGATTGTGCAGTTTGAAGATGATGATTACTATTATTATGTAAAGGCGGTTCCTAAGGTAACGGTTTCCGCAAAGAATATAAATGTCAAGAAGATTAATACTAGAGAAATAAGGCAGGAGTAGTATTATGAATAATCGAATCCTAGAGTTTATAGAAAAATATCTATACTGGATGTCATTTCCGAGGATTCAGGTAACAGATGTTATTGAGATAGTGATTATTACTTTTTTAATCTATCAGATTTTCCGCTGGGTTAAGAAGACAAGGGCGTGGTCACTGTTTAAAGGCTTTCTGGTGCTGATTGCTCTGATGATAATTGCGGCGGTATTCCAGTTAAACACTATATTATGGATTTTTACAAAGATGTTTAATGTGGGAGTAATTGCGATTATAATTGTATTCCAACCGGAATTCAGAAATGCTTTAGAGCAGCTTGGAAGAAAGAATATTGTTGCAAGCCTGCTTCCGTCCTCTGACGACCAGAGCGGTAAGTCGGAGAGGTTCAGCCAGAGAACGATAAACGAGATTGTTAAGGCTACATTTGAAATGGCAAAATATAAAACAGGGGCTTTGATTGTGGTTGAGCAGGAGGTTGCGCTGGGAGAGTATGAGCGTACTGGGATTGCTGTAGATGCGGCAGTCAGCAGCCAGCTTTTAATCAATATTTTTGAAAAAAATACGCCTCTGCATGATGGAGCGGTTATTATCCGTAATAACCGTATTGTATCCGCCACCTGTTATTTGCCGCTTACATCTAATCTGGATATTAATAAGGAGCTTGGTACAAGGCACAGGGCGGCGTTGGGGATAAGCGAGGTGTCGGATAGTTTAACGATTGTAGTATCGGAAGAAACCGGCATGGTTTCAGTTGTAATAGGCGGGGAGATTTACCGCGATGTGGATGCAGAGTCTGTCAGAAAGAAGCTCAGTTATTTGCAGAGAAAGACGATAGATGTTAAAAAGTTTAAAATATGGAAAGGGCGTATGAACCGTGAAATTAAAGAAGATGCTTCTAAATAATCCGGGCCTTAAGTTGCTTTCCCTGCTGTTAGCTATACTTTTGTGGCTGGTTGTTGCAAATATAGAGAATCCTGTGTCAACAAAACAATTCAGGGATGTCGAGGTAAAGGTGACAAACGAGCAGGTGCTGGATTCTATCGGTAAGGTATATGAGATTAAGAGCGGGGAGACCGCAACGTTTACTGTGAAGGGCAGAAGAAGTGCGCTTGATAACCTTAGAGCGAAGGATTTCAATGTAGTGGCGGATTTGTCCCATATGTCTGAAGTTTATTCGGTTCCTGTGGAGATTTACCCGAAGAATAACAATCTTGACATAGAGATTTACAGAAATTCCAATACATTGTGCGTGGCTTTGGAGGATGAAGCAACTGAAAGCTTCCCGATAAATATTGTGACGGAGGGAGATGTGGCTTACGGTTATGCTTTGGGACAAAAGGTGGTAACTCCTAATATTGTAGAGGTTACAGGACCTAAGAGCTTAGTCAGAAAGATTGACAAGGTAAGCGCATTTATCAATGTAAAACATGCCAGCCGAGAGGTTTCTGACAAATGCGTATTATCGTATTTTGACGGGGACGGCGACGAGCTTGATAAGACCAGACTGCATTCAGATTCAAAAAGGGCCGAGGTTACAGTTCAGGTGTTAAAAACAAAGGAAATATCAGTAAATGTAACTGCTAAAGGTCAGCCGGCGCTGGGCTACAGTTTAGAGAGCTTGAATTATGAGCCCCAAAGTATTACAATTGCCGGAACAGACGAGGTATTAGCTTCTATTAAAGAGCTTACAATTCCAGATGTGGATATTACCGGACTTAGCAGCGACTATGAGCAGTCGTTTGCTGTGGAGGACTATGTTCCGGAGGGCGTGGTGCTTACTGAACCGGAGCAGCAGATTATGGTTACTGCTAAAGTGGGACAGATTACCACAAGAACTATTACAATAAACGCCGACCAGATTGACATTGCCGGAGGAACGCCCAAATACAGTTATTTGATTGACAGGAATACAAAGATAAAAGTTACTTTGAGAGGCTTCAGAAGTAAGCTTGACAGTCTGACTGCTGTAGATTTTAATCCGATGGTGGAGGTGTCGGGTTATTCCATGGGAAGCTATGTTTGCGATATAGTACTGGCAGAGGTGGAAGGAGTTAGTGCAACTGTTGATGGAAAGGTGAAGCTAAGGGTTGGAAAGAATTCCAATTAACAGCATTGAAAGGAGAGTTTTATGAGCCGATTATTTGGAACAGATGGTGTAAGAGGAGTGGCAAACAAAGAGCTTACAGTTGAGCTGGCTACAAAGCTTGGACAGGTTGGAGCCCATGTGCTTACAGAGAACAAACACCATAAGCCTAAGATTATTGTAGGATGTGATACAAGGAAATCAGGAGATATGCTGGCAATGGCGCTTATGGCAGGTATTTGTTCTGCCGGTGCAGATGCAGTTTACCTTGGGGTAATTCCTACTCCGGCAGTAGCGTATCTGGCAAGACAGATGAAGGCTGATGCGGGAGTGGTTATTTCTGCCTCGCATAACCCATCTGAATTTAATGGTATAAAGTTCTTTAACGGAGATGGATTTAAGCTGTCAGATGAGATGGAAGACCGTATGGAGGAGATTATACGAAATGATTTAGAGGAGGTTGCAAGACCGACAGGATACGGTGTTGGAGAGCTGACATACGATTTTGAGGCAAAAGAAAAATATATTAATTTTATTACCGGAAGCGTGCCTATAGATCTTTCAGGAATGAAGATTGTTATAGATTGCGCTAATGGGGCTGCATTTTATACATCGCCAAAAGCCTTAGAACGTTTGGGAGCAGATTTAGTTGTGCTGCATAATGAGCCGGATGGCACAAATATAAATAAAGACTGCGGCTCTACTCATTTAAGCTCGCTTAAAAAAGCTGTTCTGGCAAATAACGCTCAGGTAGGACTGGCATTTGACGGTGATGCGGACAGGCTTTTAGCAGTGGACGAGAAGGGGAACGTAGTGGATGGCGACCAATTGATGGCAATCTGCGGTTTGTATATGAGAGAGAAGGGGCAGCTTAAGAAGGACACTATTGTGGCTACTGTTATGAGTAATCTTGGTTTTTATATTATGGCGGATAAACAGAATCTTAACATTGAGCAGACAGTAGTAGGGGACCGCTATGTTTTGGAATGCATGAGGGAAAAGGGATATTCGCTTGGCGGCGAGCAGTCGGGACATATCATTTTTCTTGATGAGAATACTACGGGAGACGGGCTTTTGTCAGCTATGCATTTGCTTGACGTTATGGTTAATAAAAAGAAACCGTTATCAGAGCTTGCTTCTGTGGTAAAGGTACTTCCGCAGGTATTAGTAAATGCAAAGGTGTCTAACAAGAAAAAGAATAAATATATGGAGGATGAAGAGATTCAAAAGGCTATTGCAGAGCTTGAGGAGCGCTTTGACGGAAAGGGCAGAGTGTTAATCCGTCCCAGCGGGACAGAGCCTTTAGTCCGCGTTATGATTGAGGGACAGGATAAAGAGGAGTTGGAGAAGGAGGCTAACAAGCTGGCGGATTTTATTATGGAGCGTTTGTCATAAGTTATAAGCTATTTGGAATAGAATAAAGTACATCATTATATGTAAGATAGATGAAAGAGGGAATGGATGTGCTCACAAAAGTGATTAAAGTAACAGACCAAAATGGGCTGCATTTACGTCCGGCTACAAATCTTTGCAAGGCCGCAGTTAAGTATGACTGTAGTATTACATTTTCCCGCGGAGACAGCCATGCAGATGCAAAGAGTGTTTTGAGCTTGTTGGCTGCAATGGTTAAGCAGGGGGATTCTATAACAATAACCTGTGATGGAGTAGACGAGGAGTCGGCAATGGAGGAGATTTCTGCGTTGATAGACAGAGACATGGATGTACCCAAAGGGAACTAAATGATAAAGAAAGTGTGTGAATTATTATGAGTAAATTAACGGTGATTATTCCACTGTTAAAGGAAACAAAGTATTTAGAGGAATGTTTGGAAAGTATAGCGAATCAGGATATACATAATTTTGATGTTCTGATTGTAAGGGATTTTCCATCTGATAAAGTAAATGAACAAATAATGGAATATGCGAAGGTTTATGCTGCCAAGTATCCAATAAATCAGGTAGAATGTACCGAGGAACATGGTCTGGCGGCGGCAAGGAATTTTGGTATGTCTAAGGCGAAGGGCGAATACATTACTTTTGTTGATCCGGAGGACATGCTTGAGGCAGGTACGCTGCGCGCCCTATTAGAGGCTGTGCCTAATCTGCCGGTGCCTATGGTGTATACAAGAGTTAAGCCTCTGCATCCGTTGCTTAGCGGTTATCATGAAGAATATGAGGAGGAGGTTGAGCTTTTATATGAGACAGATACAGACAGGCTGTCTAAGAGGCCTGCAATCGACCAGGCGTTGGCTGTATATGACAGGACTGCCCTGCAATATATGGTAGAGCTTAGAGACGATTTAGAGGATTTTACAGTGCTTGGGTGTGTTTTCCATAAAAGCTTTCTTAAAGAAAATGATATAATATTTGATTCAAATATTATATTATATCCGGATGCGCCTTTTATATGTAAGGCGCTTATATATGCAGAGGAATCGCTGGCTGTGGAGGAGGGCGGTTATATCAGAAGGTCGGGAACCTTTAGGTATTCTCATGAAGCAGGCTATAATTGGCAACAGCGCTTGCAGGATTATATGCGCTGTTATGACAGGGCGTACAGCTATTGTATAAGCAATCTTGAAATGATGCTGTTAGTTCAGGAGACAATGTGCAGCCGCTATGTAAATGTGGCAATCCGCTTGATAAGTAAAAGCAAAGATCAGGAATTTGCTTCATCATTATACAGGGTTTTTGCAAACCAGATGAAGCGTGTGGATAAGCGAGTAGTGAACAGTTTTTCCGGAGCGGAGAGAAAGCATTTGAAGCTTTTACACGATGGGGATATGAAACGTTCAATTGCATATATGGGAACATTTATTAAGCGTAAGAAGCGCGAGAATCTGTTTCAGCGCAAAAGCAATTTTTTGCGTTATTTGGCGGAGAAAATGTTTGGCAACATGGATATTCTGGAGCGCTATATAGTTTTTGAAAGCGCAAGAGGACAGCGGTATTATGGCGATGTAAAATACATATATAAGTATTTACAGGATAATTATCCCGGAGAATACAGGTGCGTATGGGTTGCCAATGACAAGGAATTAGCAAAGCGCATCGAAGGTCAGAGAATAATTGTAAAACTTTTTAGTTTACGTTATTTTTATTACATATTAAGGGCAAAATATTGGATAAAGGATACCAGACAGCCTATTTGGTGGTACAAATCTACAGAACAGGTATATATTTCCACATGGCTTAATACCCCGATGGAGAAACTGTTTTTGGATAAGCAGGCTTTTAATACAGTGGATGGCGCCTTGCGCCGAGGATTAAAGGCTCAGGTAGAGCAGTGGGATGCAGTAATCAGCAGTAACACGTACTCGTCTGCGTGCTATCAGTCCGGACTTGGGGTAAAGGTAAATCAGATTCTTCAGATTGGAAGACCTAGAAACGACTATTTAATGAGGCCGGACGCTTCTAAGGAGAAGGCGCGTTTAAAGAAAAGCATGGGACTGCCTGATGATAAAAAGACGATTTTATATGCGCCTGTGTGGAGAGAGGATGAGGAAACGGATGTTGAGGGCTATTATAAGATGCAGCTTGGGCTTCATCGTATGAAGGAACAGCTTGGCGACGAGTATATTGTACTTATCAGAATCCACGATTATATTACGGGCAAAATAATACTGGATCAGGCATTGGAAGGCTTTATATATGATTTCAGCTTTTATGATGATGTACAGGAGTTGATGATGGTATCCGATGTTATGATTACCGATTACTCCTCAATGGTGTTTGATTATGCATGTTTAAGAAGGCCGATTTATTTTTATTTTTATGATTTTGAGGAATTTGAGAAGCACAAGGAGCATTTTTATTTTGATTGGAACGAGAAGAAGCTGCCGGGGCCGGTATGCCGCACTACTCAGGAAATCATTGATTATATGAAAAATGAAAGTAAGACTAAGGTTGATTACAAAGAGGCGTATGACGCATTTTTTGCAAAGTATTGCGCCGGCTCAGGCAGAAGCGCAGAAATGCTTGCGCGTAAAATGTTTGTGGAAATGGCGGATGTATTTGCTTATGAGGATGCAGAAAAAGAGGTGTGATACAATTTCGTATATGTAAAACTTTGGCTGTTAAGTTTACATTGAAGATATTGTGTGATATTATGTTTTGTAAAGTAATTTAGAGTTTTAGTTATTGTGAATGGGAGCAGGCTATGCGTGTATTCATACAAAATTTTATGAAATATCGGTTTCTGTTGATGGAGCTGGTAAAAAAGGGTATCAAATTAAAATACCGAAGGTCGTATCTTGGTATTTTATGGACATTAATTGAACCGTTGCTTACTACTATTGTACTTACGGTTATATTTGGCAATCTTTTGAACCGCGGCAACAGTTCTTATCCGGTTTATATTTTATCCGGAAGGCTTTTATACAGCTTTTTTTCCAGTGGGACTACCGCTGCAATGAAGTCAATAAGAGCAAATGCCGGAATGATTAAAAAGGTATATGTTCCCAAATATATGTATCCGTTATCAACAGTTATTTATAATTATGCCATATTTTTAATATCACTTATTATACTTATACTTGTAAGTTTGTTTTTGGGAGTGTTTCCAACATACAAGGTACTGGTATGCGTTTTACCATTGATTATTGTAGGTATTATGACAATAGGAGTTGGTATGATTTTATCTACCCTGAACGTATTTTTCAGGGATTTAGAGTATCTCTGGGGTGTGGCGACAATGCTGATTATGTATTCATCAGCTATTTTCTATCATGTAGAGGATGTAGTTAAGGGAGACGCTGCAAAGGAATTTATTTTTAATCTTAATCCATTGTATTGTTGTATAACTGTATTCCGTAATGGAATATTTGGAGATACTATCCACTGGGGATTGCTGCTATATGCATTTTTGTTTTCAGTAGTAAGCTTTATAATTGGAGTAGCTTTGTTTATAAAGAAACAAGACAAATTTATCTTATATATATAGAAATGTGAGGGAGTTTTATGGCTAAACCGGTATTAAAGGTGGATCATGTATCCATGAAATTCAATCTCAGCACCGAAAAGGTGGACAATTTAAAGGAATATTTTATTAAGTCTTTAAAGGGGCAGATTTCATATAATGAATATTGGGCGTTAAAGGATGTTTCCTTTAAATTGCAGCAGGGAGACCGTTTAGGGATACTGGGAACAAATGGAGCCGGCAAAAGCACTCTGCTTAAGGTCATTGCGGGAGTTTTAAAGCCTACTGAGGGCAGCATTGTAACCAGGGGGAAGATTGTACCGCTTTTAGAGCTGGGGGCGGGCTTTGACAAGCAGTATACCGGCGCCGAGAATATTTATTTATATGGCGCTGTGCTGGGATATACAAAGGAGTTTATTGATGAAAAGTATGACGAGATTGTGGAATTTTCAGAATTAGGGGAGTTTATAGACGTTCCTATTAAGAATTATTCTTCAGGAATGAAGGCAAGACTCGGTTTTTCTATCGCAACGGTTGTGGAGCCTGAGATTTTGATTTTGGACGAAGTGCTTGCGGTAGGAGACGCTGCATTTAGAAAGAAAAGCGAGGCTAAGCTTCAGGGAATGTTTGATAAGGGAGTTACGGTATTATTTGTATCGCATTCCGTAAAGCAGGTTAGAAGGATATGTAATAAGGCGATTATTCTTGACCATGGCGAGGTTAAAAGATTTGGAGATATTGACGCTGTTGCAGACGAGTATGTCAGTATTATAAGAGGCGGAAAGCCTACTAAGCGGATGAAGATGAGAGAAAGAATACGTCAGAATGTAGAGAAGGAGCTTAGAGAGACGATTGAGAAGGAAACGGAGGAAAGACTTAGGGTTACTATCAGAAAAGAGTTAGAGCAAGAAATCAGAAAAGAGATTATGGCAGAGTATGTCAATGAAAATAAGTAATAAACGACGTAGGAGGAATTTGTAAAATGAAAAAAGTAATTACTTATGGAACCTATGACCTGCTGCATGTAGGGCATATTAATCTTTTGAGACGGGCAAAGGAGCTTGGAGACTATTTGCTGGTTGTATTGTCGTCTGATGAATTTAACGAATTGAAAGGGAAAAAAGCGTATTATTCTTATGAGGACCGCAAGCAGATTTTGGAAGCGATAAAGTATGTAGATGAAGTAATTCCTGAGTATACTTGGGAGCAGAAGATATCGGATGTTCAGGACAATAATATCGATGTGTTTGTAATGGGACATGATTGGGAAGGCAAGTTTGATTTTCTTAAAGATTACTGTGAGGTTGTTTATCTTCCGCGTACAGAGGGCATTTCCACAACTAAGATTAAGGGTGATTTAATGGCTAAAAATAAAGAGCAATAACAGATTTTCGGAGGACATAAACTTATATGAAAGCAATTAAAAAATGTCTTCGTAAGCTTGCATTGGTGTGGTACTTTATATTAACAAAGGTAATGCCTGTTTCCGGTAATGTAATTGTATGGGAGTCCAACGTGGGAAGAAATTACAGCGGTAATGTACGTTCCATATATGAATATATGGTTTCAAGAGGGCTGGACAAAAGATACAAAATGGTCTGGTCGCTTGAAAATCTGGATACTGTTATTCCGGGAAAGGCTGTCAAGGTGAAAAGGACACATTTCAAATACTTATATTATATGTCGGTTGCAAGGGTTTGGGTGTCTGACAGCAGAATGCCGGCATGGCTTATTAAGAGAGAGGGTAATACCTATATTCAGACATGGCATGGCACTCCTCTTAAGAAGCTGGCGCTCGATATGAATGTGTTAAGTATGGGCGGCAAGAGTGATATTGAGAAATACCATGAGGAGTTTGCCGCTAATACTAAGACTTGGGATTATCTTATTTCCCAGAATGCATTTTCTACAGAAACCTTTAGAAGATGTTTTGCATTTAAAGGAGAAATGTTAGAGATTGGTTATCCAAGAAACGATATTTTGTTCACAGGCAACAATAAAGAATATATAGATAAGCTTAAACGTAAGCTTAACCTTCCGTTAGATAAGAAGGTTATACTCTATGCGCCCACATGGCGAGACGACCAGTATTACCATGACAGCTTTTACAAGTTTACAAGCGATATGAATTATGACTTAATGAAGAAGAAGCTGTTGGAGGAGTATGTTTTAATTGTAAAGTTTCATTATCTGGTCAAGGACCATATGGATTGGTCTTCTTATGATAAGTTTATTTTTGAGTTTAATGAACAGCAGGATATTTCTGAGCTGTATCTTGTATCAGATATACTTATTACAGATTATTCGTCTGTTATGTTTGATTACAGTCTTCTAAAGAGACCTATGTTCTTTTTTGCTTATGATTTGGATAATTACAGGGATAATTTGCGGGGATTTTATTTTGATTTTTTAAAGACTGCCCCCGGACCTGTAGTTAGAACTACGGAAGAATTAACCGAGGCAATTTTAAGCTATGATAAAGAGGACTGGCAGAAGCAGTATGATGCTTTTTCAAGGACATATAACCATGCTGATGATGGTAATGCTTCATGTAAAGTGGCGCAGATTATAGAAGGGAGAATGCGGTGAAAGAGTTGGGATATAGGGTATTTGCGATTCTTTATCGCATTTTTTGTTTGTTTCCTGTAAGTGATAAAAGGGCGTTTCTTGTTATGACGCATGATTCAGGTCCTGAAGGAAATATAGCTGTTATTCGCGATTATATAATATCGCTTGATAAGGAATTTGTATTTTTTGAGCTTAAACGCTCCGATACGCATTTTGGAAAATCATTAGTAAAGATATGGCGTTTTTTTGTAGTGGCGGCGTATAGTCTTGCAAGAAGTAAGTATGTGTTTTTAGATAATATGTTTCTTCCAATGGCGTTTTTAAAGTTTCGCAAATCAGTTTCGGTTGTCCAGCTTTGGCATGGCACAGGGGTAATTAAAAAGATTGGCGCAGATGCTAATCATGGCAGGTTGAAGGAGTTGGAGTTTTTGGCCAATCAGAATAATACCCATTTGCTTGTAAGCTCCAATACAACTAAAAGAATATATGGGAAAAGTTTTTCTATGCCGGAGGATAAGGTGTTTGTGACCGGACTTCCGAGAACAGACGTATTTTTTAACAGTCAGTATCAGTATCAAAGGGTTAGGGAGCTGTTAAAAAAATACCCGATTCTTAAAGGAAAGAAGCTGGTGTTATATGCGCCTACCTTTAGGGACAGTCAGGTAGATGAGCCTAAGCTGGGACTTAATATTAACAGCTTGGCAAAGCAGCTTGGCGAAGAATATGTGGTGGGATTGAGGTTGCATCCTTTTGTGGCAAAGCATTATAATGACAAGGAGCTTCCTGATAATGTAATTAATTTCAGCGGCTTTAGAAGTCTTAATACGCTTTTGTTTGCGACAGCGCTGCTGATTACGGATTATTCTTCAATTACATTTGAATATGCAGTGCTTAAAAGACCAATTATATTTTTTGCCTATGATTTGAATGAATTTGAGAAAAATAGCAGAGGGTTTTATTGGAATTACAAGGAGTATGTTCCGGGACCTGTGGTGGAGAATGAGGAGGAGCTTATAGAGTCCGTAAGAAAAGTAAAAGCTATGACCGAAGAAGAATATGAGGAACGCTATGGCATAAAAGATTTTGTAAATGATACTTTTGCCTATAATGATGGTAAAAGCTGCCAAAGAATTGCCAGACTCCTTGGAATTGAGAAATAGGTAAATATTAATAAATATCAGGCGGAAGCTCATTGAATACATACATAATTGAAAAAGGAGAATAATTATGTCAGCATATGATTATTTGGATGCTTTAAAGCTGGGGAAAAAGGAATACAGAGCTGCCAGCAGTAATGGGCAGTATCCGTATCTTCCAGTACTTGACGAGATTTTAAAGCATGTGGAAATTGAGAAAGACGAAAAGCTGGGGCTGGTAAATATACCGCTAAACCGCATTGTGGGAACCGCTACTTCGGGAAGAACTGAGGCATTTGCCAGAAATTTTATGCCGCTTTTAGAATATGGTACAGAGTTTAGCGCTAAGTGGGCAAATTTGAGCGACGCACAGGTTGAGGAGGGAATCAGAGATCCGATACAGGCTTATGAATATATGAATAGGTTTTATGTTATTGAGGGCAACAAGCGCGTAAGCGTTATGAAGTTTTTTGGCGCTGTGTCAATACCGGGAAATGTTATCAGGAAGGTTCCGAAGCGGACGGACGACGAGGAAAACCAGCGATATTACGAGTTTATGGATTTTTATGAAAAAACAGGTATTAACTCTCTTTATGTGTCGAAGCTTTCAAGGTTCTCAAAGATTATAGAGCTTGTAGGCGAAACCGAGGAGCCATGGAGTATAGAAAGGCGCAAAGAATTTAACGCTGTATTTTTTATGTTCCGTAAGGTTTTTAAGGAGAGAGGGGGAGGTAAGCTCCCAATAAAATCCGGAGATGCGCTTGTTCCATTTCTTACCATATACGGATATGATAAGGTAAAGGAAATGACTCCTGACGAGATGAGCATTGCAGTTGCAAAAATCTGGAATGAATTTATATTGCTGGCTCAGGGTGAGCAGGTTAGTCTTGTTATGGATCCTAATGAGGAGAAACAGAAAAGGGAATCTATTAATAAGAAGATTTTTCATTATTTTCTTCCGAGCAGAGGAAAGATATACAGGGCTGCATTTATTTATGATAAGGAGCCTGAAAAGTCCGATTGGATTTATGCGCATGAGCTTGGCAGATTGTACTTAGAGGATTGCTTTAAAGGCGAGCTTGAGACAGTTAAGGCGGTTATTCCGTCAGGCTCAAAGGATGCGGAAAAACTGTTTCATGAAGTGGTCGATATGGGAGTCGATATGATATTTTCCGTTACCCCACAGCTTATGGAGGTTTCGCTTAAGGTGGCGATTGAGTATCCGGATGTTAAGATTTTAAATTGCTCTCTTAATACCTCGCACAATTATATCCGCACTTATTATGGACGTATGTATGAGGCAAAGTTTTTAACAGGTATGATTGCGGGTTCGCTTACTGCAAATGACAAAATCGGTTATCTTGCAGAATATCCCATTTTTGGAACCATTTCCAATATAAATGCATTTGCGCTTGGGGCTAAGCTTGTTAATCCAAGGGCTAAGGTATATCTGGATTGGCCTACCAGAAAGGACTATGATTATGGAGAAAATTTTGCGAAAGAGGATATAAGGTATTTGTCAGGTCAGGATTTTATCACGCCGGACAGCGCTACGAGGGAATTTGGATTGTATTACAGAGGCAGCGAAGGGCCTGTTAATATGGCAATGCCGGTATGGCATTGGGGTATATTTTATGAGAGATTAGTAAAAAGCGTTTTAAATGGTTCTTGGGAGAAGGAGAATCAGCAAAGCAAGGCGTATAATTATTGGTGGGGAATTTCTGCCGGAGTTATAGATGTTATCTGCTCCAACAATGTGCCGGAGGATAGCAGGAGACTGGTTAATCTTGTGAGAGATAATATAAGCAATGGCAGTTTTCATACATTTTCATGCAGGTTATATGACCAAGAGGGTAATCTGCACAATGGCGAGGAAGGAGAGATACAGCCTGAGGATATTATGAAGATGGATTGGCTTCTGGAAAATGTTTTGGGAGATATACCTACTCTGGAGGAACTTAGGCAGGAGGCGAGACCTGTGGTTGAGGTTTCGGGCGTAAAGACGGAAGATGATGAAGAAGGCGGCAAAGTAAAGGGAAGTGAGTAGTAAAGGATTGAGGGAAAAGGATGAAAATACTTGTACTATCAGATGTGGAATCAAAGTACTATTGGGATTATTTTAGCAAGGATAAATTGGATGGGATTGATTTAATTATATCATGTGGGGACTTAAAACCTGAATATCTGTCTTTTTTGGCAACTTATGCTAAAGTACCTATTTTATATGTGTATGGCAACCATGATGATTGTTATGACGAGAATCCGCCGGATGGATGTATAAGCATTGAGGACCGGATATATGTCTATAAAGGGGTGCGGATTTTGGGACTGGGCGGTTCTATGCGTTACAACAATGGTAAATACCAATATACGCAAAAGGAAATGCGTAAACGCGTCCGCAGATTATGGATGGCTTTAAAATGGCGCAAGGGTTTTGATATTTTAGTTACCCATGCGCCGGCATATAACGTATATGACGGGGAAGATTTGTGTCATGAAGGTTTTGAGGCTTTTGTGGAATTAATGGACAAGTATTCGCCCAAGTATTTTGTCCACGGTCATATTCACATGAATTATGGCATGAATAATAAAAGGGAACGGGTATATAAGGATACAAGGGTAGTTAATGCCTTTGACCACTATATTATTGAATATGACGAAAAAAAGTAATACCGGAGGTGAAAAAATGCTGAAGATGCATTCGATATTTAGCGACAATATGATTTTACAGCGTTTAAAAAAGGTAAATGTATATGGGTATACAGAGCCTTGTGCAGATGTTGTTATTGAAGTTCCTGAGAGAGGGCTTATGGTAGAGACCAAAGCTTCTGAGGAAGGATATTTTTTAGGAGTTCTTCCAGCGCAGGAGGAGGGAAATGAGGTTACTCTTAAGGTTAAATCAGGCGGCGAGCAGCTTGTATTTTACCATGTCCGTTATGGAGAAATCTGGCTGGCAGGAGGACAGTCCAACATGGAATTAGAGCTTGGAAACTGTATGCAGGCAGAAGAGGAATTTAAGTGGATAAAGGAAAATACAAATATCGCTAAGGATATTTGCTTTTATTACACAGAAAAAATGACTTATGAAAGCGAGGAGTGGCTTAAAAAGGAGGCTCAGGCGCATTGGGATAATATGCTTTGCGAGAAGGCTGTTCATTTGTCGGCAATTGCATATTTTGCCGCCAAGAAGTTAAATAGCGAGCTTAAAGTGCCTATAGGAATTATTAATTGCAGCAAGGGAGGAACATCTATTATGGCATGGCTTAGTAAGGAGCAGCTTATGTCGTTTCCGGAGGGACAGAGGTACTATAATGAATATGAAGATTTGGTAGGGGATAAAACAAATGAAACATATCTTAAGGAGATGGAAGAATACAATAAGATATTAGAAGAATATCAAATAAAGGTAGATAAGTTAAAGCAGGACGCAAGCAGTAAAGGAAAAATCTTATCAGGTGAACAGATAAATGAATTGGCGGGACCATATCCATGGCCGGAGCCGCAGGGCTGGCTTTCTCCTTACAGACCGGGCGGAATGGCAGAGTATATGCTAAAGAGAGTATCGCCCTATACCATGCGAGGGGTGTGGTATTATCAGGGGGAAGAAGATGCTGCTAAAGCTGAGTATTATGAAACTATGTTAAAAAAGATGATTACATGGTGGAGACAGTTGTGGGATGAAGAGCTTCCGTTTTTGCTGTTGCAGCTTCCAATGTATATTGAAAAAGGAGCAGAGGATGATGGTTCATGGGGCATGATTCGTCAGGCGCAAAGAAATGTGGCGGAGAATATGGCTATGGTTTCATATGTTCCTCTGTGTGATTTGGGAGAATTTGATAATGTGCATCCTACAGATAAAAGGACTCCCGGAACAAGGCTTGGAAGGGCGGCGCTTGTCATGTGTTATGACAGACAGGAGGAAGGGACGTTTATGTCCTATGCCGGAAGCTTTACAGAGGCAGGTATGCTGACATTATATTTTAACCATACTTATCGGGAAATTATGTTAAACACAGAACCAATTGGGCGGGAGCCGGTATTGGT
Organism: uncultured Lachnospiraceae bacterium; assembly: GCA_947626505.1. GTDB lineage: Bacteria > Bacillota > Clostridia > Lachnospirales > Lachnospiraceae > NC2004. The sequence goes on along the minus strand of CANQSN010000003.1, from coordinate 3,385 downwards.
TTCAGTAAAAGATGCAGCGAAGCTTGGTATTTACCCTGAGGGCTTTGAGATTGCCGGAGCAGACGGAAGATTTTCACCTGCTGTTGCGGCGGTGGAAAAGGATTTTATAATTTTGAGCAGTCCTATGGTTCCTAATCCTATAGTTGCAAGATATGCCCATCATAATTTTATGAGGGCAAATGTTTATAATAAAAAGGAGATGCCATTGGCGCCATTTTAATAATTTTTATTGAAAGCATTTTTTACTATAAATACATAATAAAAATAAAAAGGGTTGCATTGCGGCAACCCTTTTTATTATAAATGTCTAGTTCCCAAAGAAATTATCAAAGCCATCTCCAAAGAAAGGAATATTTTCCTGAGTTTGATTATCCTGATTATCCTGTTGATTATTATTGTAATTATCAAATTCAGAGCCCGCTTCAGAACGCTTTCCTAATGTTACCTTAAGTTCAACATCCTTATATCCGCCATCGGAATCCTGACGTTTAAGCGTAATGGTAACTTCAGTACCCGCCTTCTTTTTAGCAATCTGCTCCTGAAGGCCTTTCATAGTAGTAATCTTGTGCTCGTTAAATTTTACAATGATATCTCTCTGTTGTATTCCGGCGTCCTCAGCGGGGGAATCCTTTGTTACCTCCTTAACCCACACTCCCTCGGGCATGTCATATACGCCGGAAAGGTCTGTGCTGATATCATTACCATATATACCAAGATAAGCCGCATCAGATGCCTTGACTTCTTCTTCATTCATTAGTTCCTCTATGATAGGCTGTGCAATCACCATCGGAATTGCATATCCCATGCCCTCTACCGCATCGGAGGCGTATTTTACGGAATTTATACCGATAAGCTCACCATTCATATTCAGCAGGGCGCCGCCTGAGTTACCCGGATTGATTGCAGCGTCAGTCTGCAATAGCGTCATGGTTCGGTCTTCTAATTGTACGTCGCGATTCATGGCGCTTACGATGCCTCTGGTTACAGACTGCCCATAGCCAAGCGCATTTCCTATGGCAACTACGCTGTCTCCAACATTCATGGAATCAGAATCGCCAAGCACTGCAATCTTTGTACTTTCCAGAGTATCCTTTTCCATGTCTGATTTATTTACCGTAAGTACCGCCAAATCTGCATCTGAATCCGTACCTTTTACAGTAGCGTCTACTGTCTTATCATCTGAAAATGTCACTTGAACCTTTGTAGCATCTCCGTAAGAATTATCGGAAATTACGTGGTTGTTAGTTACAATCATTAACTGCTTGTCAGTCTCTCCAATTACAACTCCTGAGCCGCTTCCTGTCTGTTCCTTGGCGTTGCTGTCATTACCGCCATAAAACCAGTAGTAAAAGCTGTTGAAATCACTGCTGTTTGTTGCATTAAATGTGCTTGTTATGGATACAATTGAAGGCATTACGTTCTTTACAAGCTGCGATACATCGCTTGTGTCAGACTTTTCTCCGCCTGAGGTAGTCTTAACAGTTCCGGTTGTTCCCGTCGTTGTAGTAGTTTTATTGCCGGCATTGTTTTTATTTGCAATTTTATAAAATGCTGCGTTCATGCCGAGTATAATTAATCCTGCAATTGCGCCAAATGCCGCCGCCTTTCCAATAAAAGCCCATGTTTTTTTTGCCTTGTCGCTCATCTTCTTTTTAGGCTTGGGCTGTTTTGCAGGAGCAGTATATCCTGTATAGCTGTTCTGATATCCGCCGGCGTTAGCGTTTTGGTAGGTATTGTTATAGCCGCTATTTGAATAACCGTTGCCTCCCTGATACCCCTGCTGATTATAATAACCGCCGCTCTGATTTGAGTAACTTCCCTTAGGTTCATATCCGGCGTAAAATCTTGGCTCGCCGTGGTTATCCGGTTTTTGTTCAGCCCTGCCGTTGATATAGGTTCTTGCATTGGGATCATTGTCATTTATATAACTTCTATGATAAGTGGTACCCTGCGCTTCGGCATTGTTTTCTGTTTCTGATGATTTGCTGTCTGCAGGTTCTTTGCTGCTATCTGACATTACAAAGTCAGCATTCTGTACAGCTTCCTGACCGTCGTTTTTTTGATATTCTTCACTCATAAATAAATGCTCCTTTCATAAATGTATACTCATCGTTTATGTTGACTTAGTTTGTTTACAGGTATTATAGTATCAATGGATTGTGATTAAAGTGTGACTGAGTTGTTACAACTGTGTGTAAAATAAATGAAAATTTGTGAACTCATTAAAATGTTTTATGAATGCGAAACAGCGCCAGTGAAATACTATATGTATAATATAATAGATACTCTTTAAAAATATACAAACATATTTTTTGTCAAAAACCATTGAGAAAATGCTGCATTTATTGTATTATATACGCGGAGATAATAAACAGTATGTTATAAAGGTTATTTCCTTTATTAATAAACGGTTAAGACTTTTAAATAGTTATATGCTATGTTTGCAGATGGAAGGTCTATATTATGATTAAAGAAAACCAAAAATACTTCAACGCCCTGCATTTGGTGCTGGACGCTATTATCACAGTAGTGTCCTTCGTGACTGCTTATTATGTACGTTTTAAGCTTCCGCCTTTTGCGCCAACCCATGAGCCGGGAACCTTAGGTATTTTTTATTACACATTAAAGGATTATTTATTGCCGGTTTACAGGTCGCCGGTATTATATATTACAATAGGATACATTATTCTTTATTATATTTTTCATTTGTATGCGCCGAAGCGTTTTTTAAGCAGAAAGTATGAGCTGATTAATATTATAAAGGCAAATGTAACCGGTCTTGTTATAATATTTGTAATGCTGTACCTGCTTAAGCTTGATAATTATTCCCGTTGGCTTTTGATGATATTTTGCGGTATAAATATATTCTTGTCTACGCTGGTGCGTAATATTATCCGCAAATCCTTGGCTATTATGAGGGAGGGCGGACATAATTTAAAGCATATTATTATTATTGGATTTAGTCCGGCGGCAGCATCCTATATTGACAGGCTTAAGCTTAACCCCCAGTGGGGGTACCGCATACATGGTATATTTGACGACACTATGGCGCAGGATTTTGAGTACCGCGGCGTTCCAAAGATTGGAACTATAAGCGACTTAGAAAGTTATTTAAGTGAAAATGTTTTAGATGAAACCATCATTACTTTGAATATTAAAGAATATCATAAATTAGAGCATATCGTTAATATATGCGAGAAAAGCGGTACCCATACAAAGTTTGTACCGGATTACTATAAGTTTATTACTACCCAGCCTTATGTAGAAGACTTAAGCGGGCTTCCTGTAATCAATATACGAAACGTACCTTTAAGCAATACAGTAAACAAGATTATTAAAAGAATTGTGGATATTGTCGGCTCGATTGTAGCTATTATACTATTCT
>CANQSN010000002.1 GCA_947626505.1 uncultured Lachnospiraceae bacterium | reverse complement strand
CGCATGGCAATAAAAATATAGAAGTAAGCGAGGCGGATATTGAGCGCGTATACAAGCTGCTTGGAAAGGAGACGGAAGCGCAAAAGCATTTTGACTGTCATGCATGCGGATTCCGCACTTGCAGGGATATGGCGATTGCGTTAGCTAAGGGGATTAATGAAAAGGAAAACTGTCACCAGTATATGCTTCATTCTATCAGGGAGGAGAGACAGAAGGTTGAGAATGTAAACCGCAGGGTATATGATATGAATGAAGAATTAATGAACATATTTGTGCGGCTTAGCGATAACATCAAAGATGTAAAGTCAGAAACAGATATGATTCGTGAGACAGGAGTACATACTACTGATAGCATGAATGTTTTAACGGAGCATATGAATAAGCTGTCTTCGCTCAATAATGAGATTAAGAAATCGGCAGAGAATATAAGCAGCAGTGTTGAGAATTATAATATTATGACAAGTGATGTGCAAAACATTGCAGGTAAGATTAATCTATTGTCACTTAATGCTGCAATTGAGGCGGCAAGGGCAGGAGAGGCGGGACGCGGCTTCGCAGTGGTTGCGTCAAGCATAAGGGATTTATCAGACAGTTCCAAAGCATCTGTTGTTTCCGCGCAGGAGAATGATGAATCAATTAGAGAGGCGATTTCCGAGATTTCCAATATTATTTTGGAGTTTAACGATAGAATTTCTTTGCTTTTGGAGTCAGTGCAAAATACAATTAAAGATGTGGAGCAGACCTCTGAAAATGGACGGATTATACAGGAATCTATGGATACGGTTTCAAAGATGGCAGACGATATGAAGGTGATGATTCAAGAGACAAATGCAATCCTCAACTAAAGTGTGATATTTATGGCGTTTTTTTGTCACGCTTTTGGTCGGTTACAGAGTCAGAATCTAAAAAGCTTGCCCGCTTGATTGCATTTTTACCAAATCGGTTACGGATGGAATCAATGGCGGAGTCAAGCTTTTTCTGCTTTTCACTTACCGGAGTATCAAAAATGGAAAGCTGTCGGTATTGGTGAGTGGAAAGCTTGCTTGCCCTGATTCCAAGCAGCCTTAAAGGGGTATTGTCCCAGTGCTCCTTAAGGAGCCTGCACGCAATTGAGTATATCTCGCCGGTGCTGTCAGTGGCGTCGGTGAGCATTGTTTGATGGGAGGTTCTTTTAAAATCCCAATCCTTAATTTCAACAGAGATATTAGAGGACAAATATCCTTCATTGCGGAGTCTTGCGCCAACAGTTTCTGCCAGTGACAAAAGTACCTGATTGGCAGTTTCAAAATCAGTAACATCACTTGGAAGAGTAACACTGTTTCCTATTCCTTTGTTTTTTACCTCCGGTTCTTCAACCTTTTCAGTATCTATCCCATTTGCATAATTGTGTATTGTAGTTCCATATTTATTGCCAAGATGAGAAATAAGCAGCTCTTTGTCCATAGCGGCCAGTTCTCCAATTGTGCTGATTCCAAGCTTGCTTAAAGTATTTTTTGCACTTCTTCCTACTAAAAAAAGTTCTCCCACAGGCAGAGGCCACATTTTTTCCGGAATCTCGTCCTTCCACAGCGTATGGGTTTTATCGGGCTTTTCAAAATCCGACGCCATTTTAGCCAGCAGCTTGTTTTCAGCAATCCCGATATTTACTGTGAATCCTAAAGAGTTATATATATTTTTACGTATATTGTCTGCAAATGACACAGGGGATTTTTGGCATTCTGTAATTGCTGTCATGTCAAGGTAGGCTTCATCAATAGATACCTGCTGCAGAGTATCGGTATATTGTTGTAAAAGTGTTATAAATTTTTTGGAGCGCTTCACATATTCGTTATGGTGTGGGTGTACAATTAAAATATCGGGGCATTTGTTAATTGCTTGGGTGATTGGTTCTCCGGTGCGGATTCCGTATTTTTTAGCAATCGTGCTTTTGGCAAGTACAATTCCATGCCGGTCTTCCTGCCGGCCGCCTATAATAGCAGGAATATTTCTCAAATCAGCATTTTCTACGCCACGCTCCATTCGATATAGGGATTCCCAGCTTAAAAATGCAGAATTTACATCAATATGAAAAATTATAGCAGCTATCTTTTCCATAAAAACGACCTCGCTTTTGTATTTGCGTATATTTTATCATAAATAATCATTGTTTGCCATAATATTAAGTAATGGCTGATAGGTGAGAAGTTAAAAATGGAACAATGGAAGAATATAAAAGAAATTGTAATAAAAAAAGTAAGGACGTTTTGCTCATTTAAGGTGTGTATTGTTATAGCGGTGCTGGTACTTGCAGGCTTAAACACCTATAATGGTTTTTGCAGTAATGAAATAAATTATTATAAAGAGAGGGACATAAAGGTTTTGTCTCTGGAAAAGGGGCATTTAAACCAGAGCTGTATTCCGGAGGAAGCTAAGAATTATTTGTCGTCTGAAAAGGAATTAACAGCGCCCGAAGTTACAGCCAAGGCGGCGGCGCTGATTGATGCAGACAGCGGAAGGCTTCTGTATGGAAAGGACAGCGATACCCGTTATCCAATGGCAAGTACTACTAAGATTATGACGCTGCTATATACATTGGAAACCAGCAATTTAAGCGATGTAGTAACAGTGTCTAAAAGAGCCGCCGGTCAGCCTAAGGTAAGGCTTGGTATGAGAGAGGGGCAGAAGTTTCGTTTAGAGGATTTACTTTATGGCTTAATGCTGGAATCCTACAACGACTGTGCTGTTGCTATTGCGGAGCATGTCAGCGGCAGTGTTGAGCAGTTTTGTCAGGAAATGACTTTAAAGGCAAGAAATATGGGGCTTAAGGATACCCAGTTTATAACCCCAAATGGTTTGGATGCAGAGGGACACTACACCACAGCATATGAAATTGCAAGGATTGGAGCAGCGGCATTGAATAATAAGGAGGCAGTGAAAATTATAAATACCCGTTCACATGCATTTACGGATATGGAGGGAAAATCTCACTATAATGCCAACAATAAAAATGCATTTTTAACTATGTACAACGGAGCTATCGGTATCAAGACAGGATATACTTCAAAGGCGTCATACTGTTTTGTAGGCGCAGTAAAACGCGAGGGCAGAGTTTTTGTAAGCAGCGTTTTGTCATCGGGGAATTATCCCAACAAAACAGTAAAATGGAAGGATACAAGAGAACTAATGGATTATGGAGTGGAAAATTATAAGAAGGTTTGTATTTTGCAACCTTCAATGCTTTTTAATAAAGTACCTGTGGAAAACGGAATCCGAAAAAGCGTACTGCTTTATGAGGACCAGTCTTGTACAACGCTGCTTAGGGAAGGCGACCAGCTTACATATCAGGTCAGCTTCCCTAAAAAAGGGTTGGCAGCGCCAATAGAGGAAGAACAGTGTGCAGGCTACCTTACTATTTTTATTAATGAAAAGGAATATCAGAAGGTGCCGCTTCTAACCTTGGAGTCCAGTGAAAAATGGAACTATAAATGGTGCCTTATAAAGACTCTCCAAAGATATCTGTACTGCGCTCCAGAATGCCGCGAAGATGTGCAATAAAAATGCCATAGTTTGTAATTGGAACCCTGTCTTTAAATGCCTTTTCGTATCGTGATTGCATTTCTCTGTCGTTTAACATACAGCCGCCGCAATGGATTATTAAATCATAGTTTGTAAGATTTTCAGGAAATTCATTACCGCTGCTCCATTCCAAATGAAATTCCTTATCTGTATGAAGTTTAATCCATTTTGGCAGCTTTACTGTGCCAATATCGTTACATTGACGATGGTGGGTGCAGCCTTCGCTTATAAGAATATGGGCGCCGCTTTCTAAACTGTCAATGGTTTTGGCGCCCCTTACTGCCTGTGCCAGATTACCCTTATATCGTGCCATTAAAATCGAGAATGAGGTTAGATATATATCCGATGGGACAATCGGAGATACCTTATCAAAAACCTGACTGTCAGTAATGACTGCCCTTGGATGGGTGCGGTTTAAAGCTTCAGCAAGCTCCGTTTCCCTGACAACAGTGGTTACTATTCCGTTTTCCAGCAATTCCCTTAGTACCTGCTGCTGTGGAAGAATGATGCGTCCCTTAGGTGCGCCCTCATCAATCGGAATAACTAAAATTACACTGTCAAGGGGCGAGAGACGGTCGCATATAAACGGACGGTGAGTTTCCGTTTTTTGCTGTAATGTTCCGAAATGCTCTTTCAATTTTTCGATTCCGGTTTTATTTTTTGCGCTAACCCATAGAACATGTTTTTCGCAGGCTGCCAGTTCTTCAGGCAGCTTTTTAAATTTTTCCTTGTCAGTTATCAAATCTTCTTTATTTATTGTAATTACAAATGGAAGGTTACGGTTTTCAAATTCTTTTATTATATCAAGCTCTGTGTCGGATAATGGGAAAAGGCGTTCTGCATCCAGCACAAGTACGCCGATATCAATGGATGAGAATATTTTTTTTGTCCGCTCCTTGCGAAGATTACCAAGATTGCCGGTATCGTCAAGTCCCGGAGTATCAACTATAACAACGGGGCCTATTGGTAATAATTCCATTGCCTTGGATACAGGATCAGTTGTGGTGCCCTTTGTGTCAGATACAATGGCAAGCTGCTGGTTTGTGATTGCATTGACAAGGCTTGATTTGCCGGAATTGGTTCTCCCGAAAAAGCCGATATGGACTCTGTGGGAGCTGGGGGTTGCATTTAAATTCATAATATTTCCTCCTTTATTTTTAATCGTTTCTTTGTATTGTAACATAGTTTATGGTATAATGATAAGAAAGTTGGGCAAATTTATCAAATGTAAGAAAAATCCAGCTTTTATAGGCGGTGAGTAACATACTGGTATCAGTGGCGGGAGTCAATCCCCATCTGATATAGTTTTTCAGCCTGTGGCATAAAAAAACAAAGGCAGGGGATTATATGACAAATCAGGAAAAACAGTATTTTTTAGATATTTTAAAAGAAGTAAGGGATGGAGAGAATTCCCGTTTTGTTACAAGTAAACAGTATAAGCATCATGGTAAAACATCTGTGTATAAGCATAGTTTAAATGTGGCGTATATGAGCTATAAGCTGGCAAAAAGGTGGAATCTCAATGTGGATTATCGGGCGCTTTTAAGGGGAGCTTTGTTACATGATTATTTTTTGTATGACTGGCATGTAGGTGAGTTAAGACGTCCGCTCCATGGATTTTATCATCCCGGAAAGGCTTTGGAGAACGCAGACAAAGATTTTGATTTAAATGAAACAGAGCGTGATATTATAAAAAAGCATATGTTTCCGCTAACTATGTATGTTCCGAGACATAAGGAATCTTGGATTGTGTGTATGGTAGATAAATGGACTGCCGCCATTGAAACCATGAAACGGAGGTAATCGGCAAATGAAACAGGAGATTGCATCTCTTCAGGAGTTGATGAAGCAGCAGAAGCTTGATTATTATTATGTTGTTTCACAGGACGACCATAATTCAGAATATGTGGCGGAGCATTATCGCTGCAGGGAATATTTGTCAGGCTTTACCGGTTCTGCAGGTTCACTGCTCATAACTGCAAATGAAGCTATGCTTTGGACAGATGGCAGATATCATTTGCAGGCGGAACAACAGCTTGCAGGCAGCGGCATAACGTTAATGAAGTATGGAAATGAAGGAGTGCCGGATGTACAATGCTGGCTTAGTAAGCATGGTATATCCGGAGGCGCAATTGGATATGATGGCAGAACGGTAAGCGCCCAATTTGAACAGAGGATTAAGTCATGCTTAAAGGATAAAGATTTTTCATTTTATGCTGATTGCGATTTGGCAGGCAGCCTATGGCAGAAGGCGGGGGTTAGACCAAAGCTTGCGTTCCATAAGATAACAGACTACCCAATATGCTATTCCGGTGAGAGCAGGGAAGATAAATGCCGTCGTTTTTGCGACTGGATACAGGAGAAAGGAATTGAATATTACGTGGTCACAGAGCTTGATGAAATTGCATGGCTTATGAATTTAAGAGGATGCGATATTGCATCTAATCCTGTGTTTTTATCATATTTAATAGCTTCTAAGGATAGCATTAAGCTTTATGTAAATACTTCCGCTATTGAAGAAGAGCTTTTGGATATGCTTCATGAATGCAATGTTTCAGCGCTGCCTTATGACAGATTTTATCAGGATATAGACGAGCTTAAAGGGGCGGTACATGCAGATATTAATTCTGTAAATGCAAGAGTTTGGAAAAAGGTTTTGGAAAGCGGGGGAGAACATTTTACTTCTCCTATAAAGCTGTGGAAGGGGATAAAGAATAAGACGGAGATAGAGGGGGAGAGGAAAGCGCATTTGAGGGATGGCGTAGCTTTAGTTAATTTCCTATACTGGCTCAAGCATCTTAAGAAAAACCGTAACGGATATTTTATTGACGAGCAGGGCGAGCAGGTGACAGAGCTTTTGCTTTCAAAAAGACTTGAGGAGGAGAGAGCTAAACAGGGAAATTATATGGAACCAAGCTTTGATCCCATTGTGGCATTTGGAGAGCATGGAGCAATTGTCCATTACAGCGCTACAGAGGAGTCAAATGTGCCAATAAGGGAAGGCGGGCTGCTGCTCATGGATACCGGAGCGCAGTATTTGGAGGGTACTACAGATATTACAAGAACTATTGCACTAGGAGATATTACACCGCGTATGAAGGAACTTTATACCGCAGTGCTTTGTGGGAATTTGGAGCTTTCCAATGTGTTGTTTGCAAAAGGATGTCGGGGTGAAAATCTTGACATTGTGGCAAGGACGCCCTTGTGGAAGCTGGGGTATGATTTTAATCATGGAACAGGGCATGGGGTAGGCTGTTACTTAAATGTACACGAGGCTCCTGTAAGTATACGGACTAGGATTTATGATGATGACAGAAATAGCGCTGAGTTTAAGCCGGGTATGATTGTTTCCAATGAACCGGGGGTATATGTTAATGGAGAATTTGGTATTCGCTTGGAAAATATGATGCTTTGTGTAGAGAAAAGCAAAACGGACTATCAGGAGTTTTATGCATTTGAACCGTTGACATTAGTGCCTTGGGATAAGGACGCCCTTTTACCTGATGAAATGACAGAGCAGCAAAAGGAGTGGTTGAATTACTATCAGCAGTTGGTGTATAATAGTCTCTCAGGGCAATTGGAGCCTGAGGTAGACGATTGGTTATTTTCCGTTACAAGGCCGGTGCACTAATATATAAGTATTTTGCTTAAGGGGCGGCAAGCAAGCTGCCTTTTCGCATATGCAAAAGGAGATATTAGGATGTTGCAGACGATAAAAGAAGCCTATATGGCAACTTACAGTTTAGAACAATGGATATTTCTATTTTTTTCATATAGTATTATGGGGTGGATGTGGGAATCTGTCTATATGTCAATTTTGGAGAAAAAAGTGCTTAACCGAGGGTTTTTATATGGCCCATTTATTCCGCTATATGGCGCCGGAGCAACGCTTGTATTGTTTTTTACTCTGCCCTTTAAGCGACACTGGTGGGCTGTGGCAGTTATTGGAATGCTTGTAGCTACTATTTTGGAGGAGGTTACAGGCAGAGTAATGGATTTTATATTTGATGTAAGGTACTGGACTTATGAAGGGTATCCCGGAAATATTGACGATATTATATGTGTTCCTGCCACGCTGCTCTGGGGAGTATTTTCGCTTTTTGCCGCTTATATTATGAACAGACCTTTTGATTATCTGTTAGGTGTGATTAGTCCTTCATGGGTTCATACGATAGTTTATATAATCAGTATGATTTTTGTGGTGGATGTAACGCTTTCCATAAAGCAGGCGTTGGATTTCAAGCTTTTATTGACTCGCATGGAGAAGGGAAAAGAGGAGATATTAAGATTAAAAAAGCGATTAGATGTTATGATTGCATTTTATGACTTAGAGCATAGCTATGGGGCAAAGTTAAAAGAACGGTCAGGAAACCAGCTTTATACTCCCCTTGAAATTTTGAATTCTGTAAGAACAAGACTTGAGATTATGAATGAGATTAGGAAAAGCAGGAAAATTGATGAAAATAACGAAGACGAGCAGTTTAAGGAGTTGACAGAAATCGAAAGAAGCCTTACGGAGCAGGAAACAGAAGAAAGGCATTATAGAAATGCAGTAAGACGTCATATAGTACATTTGCTTTCTACAAATCCTAAAGCAAAAATTAAAAGAATTGGCGGAAGCCTGAAGGAGTTGTCGGAAGGATTTAAGGAACGCTCGAAATGGAGCGGACATAGTGATGAATAAATAAAGATGCTAACCTGTTTAACACAGGACAGCATCTTTATTTTTGTATACATAATATAGAAAATGTTAATACTAGTATAATCAATTGCCTAACAACTGAGCCTTGTGCAGGGCGGCGCTAAGTGATTTTATAACCAGATATACTGTTAAGGTGGATACCAAAAGCATAATTATGCATTTTGGTAATCGGGAAAACAGAGTTGGTATATAGGGAGTTCCATAAAGTATGCTAAGACACCCTGTTATTGCAAATAAAGATGTTATAAATTCAACTAAGGCTCCCAAAGACGCCCTAATTAATGTGATATTTTTTTTATAAAAAATAAAACCATAGCACGCTCCCATAAAGGCATAGCAAAGGGTAAAGCCCGGAAAAAACGAGCCAAAACCGGGAACAATCAGCATTTTCAATAAATCGCCAAGAATGCCGACTGTCAACCCCATAAGAGGCCCTCCGACCATACCGGCGGCGGCTAAAGCGAAATAGCCGGTTCTAATCTCTATCAGAGGAGTAATGCTGATATTAAAGGAGGACAGTATAATGAAAATGGCGATAAATACACCGCAGTATGCTGCCCAGAGCGACTTTGAATAGCCCGGAGTAAGGTAAGACTTAATCCCGGCGGATATTGATTGTTTTTTTGACATAAGAAAAACACCTCCAAATATATAGTTTGTTTGCTACAAACATACATTGGGGTGTAACAGTGAACATTTGCAGCAACGGGATGCGAGGGATATACCGCAAGTTAGAAAACTTTTCGTCAAGGTGACAACTCCCCGTTCACCATGCACTTAACGCATATCCATCTACTTTGCACAAAGATTATAATAGCATATATAGACAAAAAATACAATGGGGAAAAAATCTATGTAAAAAAAAATCTTTTTCGGTGTTTTTACCTTGAATTATTGCATAAAAAGAGATATATTATTATTGGTGAAAAATTGGTTTTTCTTACCAATTTGGCAAGAAACCTAAAATAAATAAAATGGAGGGCTAACAATGAGCAATTCAACAAATGTTTCAGCAAGAGAGAGAATAAACTCTTTACTTGATGACGCAAGCTTTGTTGAAGTCGGAGGCTACGTTACAGCGCGTAGTACTGACTTCAATGTGCAGAATCAAGAGAATCCTGCAGATGGTGTTGTGACAGGTTACGGTGTTATTGAAGGTAATCTGGTATATGTCTATAGTCAGGATGCTTCGGTTCTGGGAGGTGCAATCGGTGAGATGCATGCTAAGAAGATTGCTAATATCTATGATATGGCGATGAAGATGGGTGCGCCGGTCATTGGATTAATTGACTGTGCAGGACTTCGTTTGCAGGAGGCAACAGACGCTTTATATGGATTTGGTGAGATTTTCAGTAAGCAGACTATGGCTTCCGGTGTAATTCCACAGATTACCGCTATCTTTGGCAACTGTGGCGGCGGATGCGCATTTATTCCGGCTTTAAGTGATTTTACTTATATGACAGGTAGTGCAAAACTGTTTGTGAACAGTCCCAATGCATTAGAAGGCAATTATGAGGAAAAATGCGACACTGCATCTGCTGAATACCAGAGCCGGAATACAGGCAATGTAGACGGTGTTTTTGAGACTGAAGCCGAGGTTTTGGGCCAGATTCGTCAGTTAGTTACCATACTTCCGGCTAACAATGAAACAGAGACTTGGAGCGGACAGTGTGACGATGACCTTAACAGGGTAATTGCAGGAATGGAAGGGTATAAGGACGACTTGAGAAGCGCCTTGATTTCCATGTCAGATAGTAATTTCTTCCTTGAGACTAAGAAGGATAACGCCAAGTCTATAGTAACAGGATTTATTAAGCTTAACGGAGCGACTGTTGGATGCGTTGCTAATCAGGCTATGGAAGGTAATAAGAATCTCTGCGTTGGTTGTGTTACTAAAGCATCTGAATTTGTAGAGTTTTGTGACGCTTTTGAGATTCCGTTGCTTACTCTTGTGAATGTTGCAGGCTTTAAGAATTGTGAATGCAATGAAAAGAAGATTGCAAAGGCAGCCGCTAAGTTGATTTACAACTATACAAATGCAACTGTTCCTAAAGTTACGGTTTTGGCCGGCGAGGCATTTGGTACTCCTGCATTGGTGATGTGTTCTAAGGCTACCGGAGCAGATATTGTGTATGCATGGCCAAATGCTAAGTTTTCAACTATGGATGCTAAAGCCGCCGTACAGATTATGTATGCAGACGAGCTTTCAGAAGCTTCGGATAAGGACAAGCTGATTAATGAAAAGGCAGCTTTATTTACAGAAACCCAGAGTTCTGCAATGGCTGCCGCAAAGCGTGGTTATGTTGACGATATTATTGAACCGGATGCAACCCGTAAACGTGTGATTGCAGCATTTGAAATGCTGTATACAAAGAGAGAGGACCGCCCGGCTAAAAAGCATGGTACGGTCTAGTAAGGAGTGAGTAGCATGTTTTTAGCATTGAATGATATACCATGGTCAGAAGCACTGTCAAATACCGCTATAGGTATTGGTACTGTGTTTATCATGTTAATTTTCATATCGTTGATTATTAGCTGCTTTGGTATTTTCCCCAAATTGGAAAAAAGTATGGCAGCAAAAAAGACTGCAGGTTTAGAGGATAAGGCAGCGCCTTTATCTGCTAAAGATACTGCAAAGAAAGAGGCAAATCCTATGGATGATGCTGAACTTGTTGCAGTAATTACAGCAGCAGTTTATGAAGCCAGCGCCGCAGCCGGCTTAAGCACCAGCAGGGATAATTTGGTGGTTCGTTCCATTAGACGCGCAAGGTGATGATACTAATATTACCGTAAAAAAGTATATAAAATTATAGGAGGATTTCTCAATGAAAAATTATAGAATTACAGTAAATGGTACCGCTTATGATGTAGCAGTAGAAGAATTAGGAGCCGGTGCCGCTCCTGCGCCTGTAGCAGCAGCCCCAGCGCCAGCAGCCGCTCCTGCACCGGCAGCACCAGCAGCAGGAAGTGGTTCAGCAGGTAGTGTAACAGTAAATGCACCAATGCCGGGCAAGATTTTGTCAGTTAAGGCTACTGTCGGACAGTCAGTTAGCAAAGGTGATGTAATTATGATTTTAGAGGCAATGAAGATGGAGAATGAGATTGTTGCTCCTGAAGATGGTACAATTGCAAGCATTAACGCTTCTGAAGGTCAATCTGTAGAAGCTGGCGACGTTTTGGCAACTATGAAATAGTACATTGACCGCTTACAATTTACTAAAACAGGAGGTAAAACCGAAATGGATTATTTAGTTGATGTAGTAAAGAATTTGGCTGGACAGACTGCATTTGCCAATTTATATTGGGGCAATTATGTTATGATTTTGGTAGCCTTCTTTTTCTTATACTTAGCAATTAGAAAAGGCTTTGAGCCATTGCTGCTGGTTCCAATTTCTTTCGGAATGTTGCTTTCAAACATGTTTCCGGGAATTATTGCCGATGGTGGTTTAATGCATTATTTCTATGTACTGGATGAGTGGAGTATTCTGCCATCCCTGATTTTCTTAGGTGTAGGGGCTATGACGGATTTTGGACCGTTGATTGCAAACCCTAAGAGCTTTCTGCTTGGAGCAGCAGCACAGTTTGGTATATATGCTGCCTACTTCCTTGCAATGATTATGGGCTTTAATGGAATGGAGGCCGCCGCCATCTCTATTATTGGTGGAGCAGATGGGCCAACTTCCATTTTCCTTGCCGGTAAGCTGGGGCTTGGCGGTTCTTTGATGGGACCGATTGCAGTTGCCGCATATTCATATATGGCGTTGGTTCCTGTAATTCAGCCGCCTATTATGAAGCTTCTTACCACTGAAAAAGAGCGTAAGGTTAAAATGGAGCAGCTTCGTCCGGTGTCTAAGCTTGAGCGTATTTTATTTCCAATAGTGGTTACTGTTGTAGTGGTGCTTGTACTTCCTACTACAGCTCCGCTGGTGGGTATGCTTATGCTTGGAAACTTATTTAGAGAGTGTGGAGTGGTAAAGCAGTTGACAGCGACAGCGTCTAATGCATTGATGTATATAGTTGTTATTTTGCTTGGTACCTCTGTAGGTGCAACTACCACAGCACAGAATTTCTTGAAGATGAGTACAATTAAGATTGTTATTTTAGGTTTAGTTGCATTTGCATTTGGTACAGCCGCAGGCGTATTGTTTGGAAAGCTGATGTGCTGGGTTACTAAGGGTAAGGTTAATCCTCTTATTGGTTCAGCCGGTGTTTCTGCAGTTCCTATGGCAGCCAGAGTATCACAGAAGGTTGGAGCAGAGGCTGATCCTACAAACTTCCTGCTTATGCATGCAATGGGACCGAATGTTGCCGGAGTAATTGGTACTGCTGTAGCGGCCGGAACCTTTATGGCTATATTTGGAGTGTTCTGATAAGTTAATCAGGTTGTAAGTTTCACGCTTATTAATTGAAATAACATTATAAGTTATGGTTGTTATATAAGTAAGTTAAATAAATTGAAATGGTATATTAAAATATTAGGAGGAAGAAGAAATGGCAGAGAAAAGACCGGTTAAGATTACCGAAACGGTGCTGAGAGATGCGCACCAGTCATTGATTGCTACCCGTATGACAACAGAGCAGATGCTTCCCATTATTGATAAAATGGATAAAGTTGGGTATCATTCTGTAGAGTGCTGGGGTGGCGCTACATTTGACGCTTGCCTGCGTTTCCTTAAGGAAGATCCTTGGGACAGGCTCCGCAAGTTAAAGGATGGTTTTAAGAATACAAAGCTGCAAATGCTATTCCGAGGTCAGAATATTTTGGGATACAGCCCATATGCTGATGATGTAGTTGAGTATTTTGTGCAGAAATCTATTGCAAACGGTATTGATATTATTCGTATTTTTGACTGTTTAAATGATATTCGTAACCTTGAAACTGCGGTAAAGGCAGCAAACAAGGAGAAGGGACATGCTCAGGTAGCATTATCCTATACCTTGGGTGATGCTTACACAATGGATTATTGGAAGAATATGGCTAAAGAGATTGAGGAGATGGGAGCAGATTCCATATGTATTAAGGATATGGCTGGTTTGTTGGTGCCTACTAAGGCAACTGAGCTTGTTCAGGCGTTAAAGGCCGGAACAAAGCTTCCTATTCAGCTTCATACACATTATACTTCCGGTGTGGCAGCTATGACCTACATGAAGGCTGTTGAGGCTGGCTGCGATATTATTGATACTGCTATGAGTCCGCTTTCCATGGGTACTTCACAGCCGGCTACAGAGGTTATGGTTGCTGCGTTTGAAGGAACTGAGTATGATTCCGGATTTGATCAGAATCTATTGGCTGAGATTGCAGACCATTTCCGCCCGCTTCGCGAACAGTGGTTGGAGTCCGGTTTGTTAAGTCCTAAGGTAATGGGTGTAAACATTAAGACACTGTTATATCAGGTTCCGGGTGGTATGCTTTCCAACTTAGTTTCACAGTTAAAGGAGATGCATGCAGAGGATAAGTTTGACGAGGTGTTAGAAGAGGTTCCAAGAGTGCGTAAAGACTTTGGCGAGCCGCCTTTGGTTACTCCATCAAGTCAGATTGTAGGTACTCAGGCGGTATTAAATGTAGTTACCGGCGAGCGTTACAAGATGCTTACAAAGGAATCTAAGGATTTATTGGCCGGTAAATATGGTAAGACTGTTAAACCTATGAATAAAGAGGTTCAGCAGAAGGCGTTGGATGCTCTCGGGTTAAAGGAGCCTATTACCTACCGTCCGGCAGATGATATAAAGCCGCAGCTTGAGGTTTTGAAGAAGGAGATGGCGCAGTATAGTCAGCAGGATGAAGATGTACTTTCATATGCATTGTTCCCGCAGGTTGCTACAGACTTCTTTAAATACAGAGAAGCACAGCAGACCGGTGTGGATATGACTAAGGCGGATACAGCTAATAAGACTTATCCCGTATAAGAATAATTAAAAGAAATATAGAAAAAGGTTCTGTTAATTCAGAGCCTTTTTTATTGAATTATTTGATGATGCGGTAAAAAGATTAAAATATGCCGGCATTGAGGTAGTTATACATGTAGTGAATAAGCTGATACGCAAAAATAATTTATACAAAACAAATTAATTAGGGAGGCATTTGCCATGATTGAAACCATGAACCTTATGGAAAGGCTTGATAAAAATTACAGTAATATGAGTAAAGGACAGAAGAAGCTGGCAGATTATATAAGGGAGAATTATGATAAGGCGGCAACATATACTGCTGCTAAGTTAGGCAGTGAGGTAGGCGTCAGCGAATCTACAGTGGTACGTTTTGCTTATGAGCTTTCCTATGATGGCTATCCGGAGCTTTTAAAGGCTATTGCCGCCACTGTAAGAACTCACAGCAATTCTTTGCAGCGTTTGGAAAATGCAGCCATACGGATAGGTGTAGAGCAGGATTCTATTTATGCTTCAATTATGAAGGAGGATAGGAACAGAATTAAGGAAACTCTGGAATCAGTTGATGAATATATGTTTAACAAGGTTGTAGAGTCCATTGTTAATGCGGACAATATTTATATACTTGGTGTGCGCAGTACATGGTATCTTGCAGGTATGATGGGATACTATTTCCGCATGATTTTTGATCAGGTACACATGTTAGAGGGCTCAGGAAATGTCGACACCCTGGAGGAAATTTGTCGTATACGTGAAAATGATATTTTTATTGGAATCAGTTTTCCCAGATATTCTGTGCGTACTGTTAAGGCAATGGAGCTGGCAAGGAAAAATGGAGCCAAAACTATTGCAATTACAGATAGTATGCAGTCGCCTTTAATTGAATATGCAAAGTATCCATTGATTGCAAAAAGCGATGTTATGGCAATTGTCGATTCTCTTACTGCGCCAATAAGTCTGATTAATGCGCTGATTGTAGCTGTGTGCATGGAGAAAAAAGAAGATTTAGAGGTTAGGCTTAATGTTTTAGAGAGGTTATGGCAGGAATATAAAGTGTATGACGACCATGTTATTGATTAAAGCAGATGCAAGCGGTAGTTTTGCATACGAGAAGTTTTAGCTTGTTATTATGAAAGTTTGTGTTAAGATTTTTCAGGCGGTATGGCTGTCATAATGTTGAGGTTAAGGATATGTATAATGTAATTATAGTGGGCGGAGGAGCAGCAGGAATGTTATCCGCTATTGGAGCAGCAAGAGCGGCAAAAGAACAAGACAAGCATAGCTCCATTTTATTATTAGAAAAAAATGAAAAGGTTGGCAAAAAGCTCTTTATAACAGGAAAGGGCAGATGTAATCTGACAAATGCCAGCGATATTGAAGATATATTAAAGGCAGTTACAAATAATTATCAGTTTTTGTACAGCAGCATTTACGGTTTTACTAACGATGATATTGTATCGCTTGTAGAAGAATATGGATGCCCAACCAAGGTGGAACGCGGGAATCGGGTATTTCCTGTTTCAGACCGTTCTTCTGATGTAATTAAATCACTTACAAGGGCAATGAAGGCATATCATGTTGAAATAAGGCTTAATAAAGAGGTTAAGGAGCTTATAATAAAAAATGATACCTGTATGGGAGTAGTTTTAAGCGATGGTAAATGTATAATGGCTGAAAAGGTTATTGTTGCAACCGGAGGACTTTCTTATCCAACCACCGGTTCAACCGGAGATGGCTACCGATTTGCCAAACAAGCCGGACACAATGTGACGCCGCTGCAACCGGGACTCGTTCCATTTGTCACAAGAGAGAATTATCCATGTGAGCTTATGGGATTATCCCTAAAAAATGTAAAGCTTAAAATGAAATATAAAGAAAAGTCATTTTATGAGGAGCAGGGAGAGCTGCTGTTTACGCATTTCGGTGTAAGCGGCCCATTGGTATTGAGTGCAAGCGCTTATATAACAGAGCAATTTAAAGATGGAATTGAGCAGGGATTAATAACGGGAGAAATTGATTTAAAGCCTGCTCTTACATATAAGCAGTTGGATGAACGTATATTGCGCGATTTTTCTAACGAGCAGAATAAATCACTGAAAAATTCATTAAATAGCCTGTTGCCGAAGAAGCTGATTCCTGTTATTATAAAATTGTCTGGGATAGATGCAGAAAAAAAGGTACATGATATTACAAGAGAAGAAAGACAGGCGCTGCTTAAGCAGTTAAAACAGCTTACATTTTGTATATCAGGACTTCGCGGATATGATGAAGCAATTATTACAAAGGGCGGCGTGGATTTAAAATATATTAATCCTCAGAATATGGAATCAAAGCTTGTTAAGCATTTGCATTTTGCCGGAGAGGTACTTGATTTGGACGCGCTGACAGGGGGATATAATCTGCAAATTGCATGGTCAACAGGATATGCGGCGGGTTACAGGAGCAAATAAATATAATAATATAAAGGAGAAGGAATATGTATAATATTGCAATTGACGGGCCGGCAGGAGCCGGAAAAAGTACAATAGCTAAGCTGGTGGCAGAGGAGTTATCCTTTGTTTATGTTGACACAGGAGCTATGTTTCGCGCTATGGCGCTTTATATGTTGAGGAATGGCGTCAACGTGGAGAGTGAGGAGGATGTTGGCAAAGCATGTAACAGTATTGATATTACTATTACCTATGCAGATAAGGAGCAACAGGTAATATTAAACAATGAAAATGTTTCCGGACTTATACGTACAGAGGAGGTGGGGAACACTGCATCTAAAATCGCAGTTTATGCTCCTGTACGTACAAAGCTGTTAGAGCTTCAACGTGAGCTTGCGGTAAAGGAAAATGTGATAATGGATGGAAGAGACATAGGAACCGCAGTGCTGCCAAATGCCCAGACCAAAATCTACCTTACAGCTTCTTCTAAGGAACGTGCTAGAAGGAGAGTAGAGCAGCTTGAACAAAATGGAATCAAATCAAACATTGATGAAGTAGAAGCGGACATAATAAAACGCGATGAACAGGATATGAACCGTAAAATTGCTCCATTAAGACAGGCGGATGACGCTAAATATCTGGACACCTCAGATATGAGTGTGCAGGAGGTTGTAGCCGCAATCATATCCCAATATAATATTGATAAACAGAATAAATAGAAAAATGCCTCCTTGATATACGCTCTGTTGGGATTGGATTCAAGGAGGCATTTTTTATTTGATTTAAACTGCAAGTCTTTAGGTTATGTATAGTCCTAATTAAATAATTTGATATTATTATCCTTGATATAATTTATATTTTTAATGGTATCTTCATATGCATCGGATAATTCTTTTTGTAACGAAGCGTCAGGAAGAGCGTCTTTTCTAAGAATCTCGACTATCTCACAAATCTTTTTTCCCAAACGGTTCAGTGACAGGTTTAGCACAACGCCCTTCATACTGTGGGCTATTTCAAAGGAACCGGATATGTCCTCTGATTCTAAAGACTTTTTTAAATCAGGGTACAATGTTCTGTCAGGAAATTGAAGAAGGAATTTCTTGTATAAATCTTCGTTATTCATAAAGCGTTCCTGTGCGCTTTCCAATTCAATAAATTCATTAATATCCATAATTATTATTGGTGTGTATTAGAGAAAAGCTCAATTACTTTTTTTGTATATTCAAAGCATTTAATAAGCTTATCTGAAAATACGCCGCATTCTCCTTTTATAATCATATCATAGGCTTGGTCTTTGTTGTAAGCCTTTTTATAAATTCTGTCGCTTACCAGCGCGTCGTATACGTCCACAATAGATACCAACTGGGCGGATAATGGAATCTCATCTCCCTTTAAACCATCGGGATAGCCATTGCCATCATAGCGCTCATGATGATGGCGCACTATATCATATGCAGTTTTATATTGATGTGAATCTTGGACGTTTTCAAGCATTGTAAGAATCTCGCATCCCCTTGTAGTATGGCTTTTCATAATCTCCCATTCATTGTTGTCAAGCTTGCCGGGCTTTAGCAGTATGTTATCCGGTATGGAAATCTTACCTATATCGTGCAGGGCGGAGGTGCGCACAATGTTGTTGACCTCATCATCTGTAAGCCCGTCGTCCGGATAAAGCTTTTGATAGGACTTTGCAAGAATCTGTGTCAGTCCCTTTACACGCTTTATATGCATACCGGAATTCATATCGCGGAATTCTACGAGGTTGCTTATTGCATCTATAAGATTGTCATAAAACAGTTCAAGCTGCTGCTCCTTTTCAGTCAATTTTTGAGTGGACTGCGCCAGAAGCGTTTTAAGTTTATGCTTGTCTTTATACATCTCAATGGTGTTTAAGATACGCTGGCGTACAATCTGCGCCACAAATGGCTTATTAATAATATCAGCTACGCCAAGTGAGTAACAGCTTAGAGCAATCTTCATATCAGTATTGGCGGTAATAAGAATAACAGGGATGTTTTTTATTGTATCGTTAGCGTTTAGCACTTGAAGCACCTGATATCCATTTATCACAGGCATCATCAAATCAAGCAGGATAATTACAAGGTCATTTTTATATTTATTAATTGCCTCAATTGCCTCCCGTCCCTCATTAGCCATAACAATATCATAATCGCTCTCAAAAATCTGCTTCAACAATTCTCTGTTGATAGCTTCATCATCTACAATAAGAATCTTCTTTTTCAATGGCTTTAAGCCTCCTTGTAGTTTATTATATATTAGTTTATTTGAAATACATTTATAAAATTCGCACAAAAATCTCTAATGTATTACTGATTCCTGACTTTTAATTAATCTTATATAGTAAAACATGCCATTTAATACAATATATCATATTTCAATAGGCATGTCAAAAAATGAATTATTATTGAAAAACATAAAATTTTGTGAAAATCTTTTGAATAAGTTTTTGAAACTATTGTAAGATTCTTTATAAAATGGTATTTTATAAGATAAATGTATTAAGAATGGAGTAGAGTATGAAAGTAATATTAGCGAAAACTGCCGGATTTTGTTTTGGTGTAAAGAGGGCGGTAGAAAAAGCGTATGAGGTTTCAGGCAAGGAAAATGTTTATACATATGGCCCCATTATCCATAATGAACAGGTTGTAAAAGATTTGGAGAAAAAGGGCGTTAAGGTGATTGGCAGTATTAAGGAGTTAAATGCATTACCGAATGGTAAAGGTACTGTAGTTATACGCTCGCATGGAGTGGGCAAATCCGTTTATGATGTATTGGATAAAAAGGGAATAGAGTTGGTAGACGCCACATGTCCGTTTGTATTAAAGATTCACCGTCTGGTATATGAGGCGGGGAACCGTAACCAGCCGGTAATAATTACGGGTAATCCAGAACATCCGGAGGTGGAAGGAATAAGGGAGTGGTGTCAGAGCGAGCCAATTGTAATAGATAGTATAGAGCACGCAAAAGAAGTGTCTTTAGACACTAATACAAAGTACTGTTTAGTTTCACAAACGACATTTAATTACAAGAAATTTATAGAAATAGTTGAAATTTTTCAAAAAAAAGGTTATGATATAGAAGTATGTAATACGATTTGCAATGCGACCGAAGAGCGTCAGTCTGAGGCGGCTGCTTTGGCAAAGAAAGTAGACGCAATGATTGTCATCGGGGGCAGAAATAGTTCTAACACCCAGAAACTATATGACATAAGTAGTAAAGAATGTGAACGCACTTACTATATACAGACACTTGTTGATTTGGATCTAACCATGTTGGAGTCCGTTGGTAGCGTAGGTATTACAGCAGGGGCATCTACCCCAAACAATATTATCAAGGAGGTTCATGATAGCATGGCAGAAGAACAGAATTTTGAAGAAATGTTGGAGGAAAGCTTTAAGGAGAAAAACAATGTACGCAATGGAGCTGTTGTAGAAGGTACTGTAATCAGCGTCAAAGAGGACGAGATTGTTTTGAACATTGGGTATAAGGCTGATGGTATTATTACCCGCTCCGAATACACCAATCAACAGGGTGTAGATTTGACCAAGGAGGTTTCTGTTGGTCAACAGATGACAGTTAAGGTTTTGAAGGTTAATGATGGAGAAGGACAGGTTTTGTTGACATACAAGCGTCTTGCAGTAGATAAGTCTAACGAGAAGCTTGAGGCGGCATACGAGAGTAAAGAGATTGTCAGTGGTACTGTTTCAGAGGTTCGCGATGGTGGATTGATTGTCAATTTTGAAGAGTCAAGAGTGTTTATTCCGGCAAGTTTGGTTTCAGACCAGTATGAGAAGAATCTGGACAAATATGCTAACCAAGAATTACAGTTTATTATTACAGAGTATAATCCTCATAAGAGAAGAATTATTGGCGACCGTAAGCAATTGCTTATAGCAGAGCGTGAGAAGAAGAAGAAGGAGTTGCTTGAAAAAATAAAGGTTGATGATGTTGTGGAGGGCGTAGTTAAGAATTTGACAGACTTCGGTGCATTTATTGACTTAGGCGGCGCAGATGGACTTCTTCATATTTCAGAGATGTCATGGGGACGTGTCGAGAATCCTAAAAAGGTATTTAAGGTTGGAGATAAGGTAACTGTTTTAATAAAGGATATTCAAGGTGAAAAGATTGCTTTAAGCCTTAAGTTTAATGACCAGAATCCTTGGCTTAAAGCAGATGAGAAGTATGCAGTGGGTAATGTGGTCACAGGTAAGGTTGCCCGCATGACAGATTTTGGTGCATTTGTTGAGTTGGAGCCGGGAGTAGATGCTCTGCTTCATGTTTCGCAGATTGCGCAGGAACATATTGAAAAACCTTCATCTGTACTTAGTATTGGACAGGAGATTACCGCTAAGGTTGTTGATTTTAAGCTTGAAGAGCATAAGATTAGCTTAAGCATTAAGGCATTAATGAAGGAAGAATCGGCAGAGCAGGTAGTCGAGATGGAGGAGATTGAAGACCTTGAGGAGGTTGAAGAGATTGAGGAGATTGAAGAATAATTCCCCCTTCAATTTCATATGAATCATTAAATAGTGTCTATAACTTTTATAGACACTATTTTTTGTTAAAGCAATAGCAGTTGACTAATTCAAGACTCGCAAGAGATTACATAAATGTATTGAGAATTTAACTATATTTACAGGAGGGCGTATGTACGATTACCCAGAATTCATTCAAGACATTAAGAAGTTGACAGGAATTGATTTGGCATGTTATAAGGAGCGTCAAATGAAGCGGCGCATAGAGGCGTTAATAAAGAGAAACAAGCTGCCGGGATTTAAGGAGTTTGTAGCTGCGATTCAAAAGGATAGTGAATTATATGAGGCTTTTTTGGCATACTTAACTATAAATGTATCTGAATTTTATAGAAATCCGGAGCAGTGGAGAGTATTAGAAAATAATATGCTTCCCAAACTGCGTAGTAATGCCGGTAACAGACCGTTAAAGATTTGGAGTGCAGCATGTTCTACAGGTGATGAGCCTTATTCTTTGATTATGATGTTGTCAAAGCATTTTCCGCTGAATAAAATCAGCGTTGACGCTACTGATATTGACAAGCAGATTTTACAAAAGGCGCAGCTTGGGGTTTACTCTGAGAAAAGCATTTTAAATCTTCCGGAGGAGTTTAAGAAAAAGTATTTTACGAAGCTTGGCGCGGATTCCTATAAGATTAGCGATGAGATTAAGAAAAGGGTTAATTTTAGACAGCATAATCTTCTCAAGGACAGATACGAAAAAAATTATGATTTGATTGTATGTCGTAATGTTATGATTTATTTTACGGAAGAAGCCAAAGATGATATTTACAGGAAGTTTTATGAGGCGCTTAATCCTAATGGAATTTTGTTTGTAGGAAGTACAGAGCAGATGATTCATTCAGATTCAATAGGCTTTACTTCGGAATATTCTTTTTTCTATTCAAAATAATCAGGAGGAGTTATGCGGATAAATAAATATTTAAGCGCTGCCGGAGTGTGCAGCAGGAGAGAAGCAGACCGCCTCATTGAGGCGGGAAAGGTTATAATCAATGGAAGGAATGCAGTTATTGGCGATAATGTTGAAGACGGTGATAAGGTGGTTTTTTGCGGAAAGGAAGTTATGCAAAAAGCCCCTTTTATTCTATTAGCCTATAATAAGCCTATTGGGCTTGTATGCTCTACTAAAGAAAAGGACAATATAATAGACGCTATTGGTTATCCTGAGAGAATTTATCCTGTCGGAAGGCTTGATAAGGATTCATCAGGACTGGTGCTTTTAACTAATCAGGGAGAGCTTAACAATGCTATAAGCCATGCCAGAAATTGTCATGAAAAGGAATACGAGGTTACTGTAAATCAGACAGTTACAAAGGAATTTGTGGACGCCATGAGAAGCGGCGTGCCAATCCTTGATACAGTTACAAGGCCTTGCAAGGTTAAAAAAACAAGCAGAAACAGTTTTACAATAATACTCACGCAGGGATTAAACAGACAGATTCGCAGAATGTGCGAGGCGTTAGGTTTTCGGGTGCGTTCTTTGAAACGGACAAGAGTTATGAATATATGTCTTGGAGATTTGCCGGAGGGACAGTATCGTGAGATTACTGGGGCAGAGCTTGAAGAATTAAAAAATATGCTTAATTTTTAGGGGGGTTTTAATATGGATAGTAAAAGCAGGGCTAGAATGGAAGAACTTATAGGGCTTCTAAATAGGGCGGCGGAAGCATACTATAACAAGAATGAAGAACTTATGAGTAATTATGAATATGATGCTTTGTATGATGAACTGGTGTCCTTAGAAAAAGAGCTTAATGTTACTCTTCCTAACAGCCCTACAGCTTCAGTTGGTTACGAAGCAGTCAGTGAGCTTGTTAAGGTTACTCATGAATATCCTATGCTTTCGCTTGATAAGACAAAGGAAGTGGAGGAATTAGTTTCGTGGTTAGGCGACAGGGAGGGAGTGCTGTCATGGAAGTTAGACGGACTAACTACCGTACTGATATATGAAGGGGGCATTTTAAAACAGGCGGTTACTCGTGGAAACGGGCAGGTCGGGGAAGATATCACCCACAATGCCAGAGTGTTTTGTAATGTACCTAAGAATATTGAATATAAAGGTAAATTAACAATTCGAGGAGAGTCTATTATTAAGTACTCTGATTTTAATCGCATTAATGAAGAAATTGCAGATGCGGAAGCAAAATATAAAAATCCAAGAAATCTGTGCAGCGGTACAGTAAGACAGTTAAATAGCGCTATTTGCGCAAAACGTAATGTACATTTTATTGCATTTAATCTGGTGGATGCAGGTGAATTAAATAAGCTTGATACATTTAGTAAAAGATTTGAATGGCTGTCAGAACAGGGATTTACAGTGGTGGAGTATCATAAGGTTACAAAGGATACTATTATGGATACTGTGGAAAAATTTTCCGCTAATGTTATAGAAAATGATTTTCCTTCAGATGGATTAGTACTTTCATTTGAGGATATTGCATATGGGAAAAGTCTGGGCACAACTTCAAAGTTTCCGAGGGATTCTATCGCTTTTAAATGGCGTGATGAAGTTTCGGAAACAACATTTAATGAGATATTTTGGAGCGCTTCAAGAACAGGTCTTATTAATCCTGTAGCGGTATTTGAGCCTGTCGAGATTGAGGGTACTACTGTGAGCAGAGCCAGCCTTCACAATGTCAGTATTTTGGAATCATATGAGCTTGGGAAGGGCGACAGAATTACTGTATTTAAGGCGAATATGATTATTCCGCAGCTTGCAGATAATCTTACAAGAAGCAATACTCTAAAGCTCCCAACCCACTGTCCTGTTTGCGGCGGTAAAGCAGTCGTTAAAGAGGAAAATGGCGTTAAGGTTTTAATGTGTGACAATCAAGCTTGTCCGGCAAAACAGATAAAGCAGTTTGCCCATTTTGTAAGCCGAGATGCTATGAATATAGACGGGTTGTCAGAGGCAACGCTGGAGAAGTTTATTCAGAATGGATTTATTTCAAAGCTTCCTGATTTATTTCATTTGTCTGATTATGAGGAGGAGATTACTGCACTGGAGGGATTTGGAAAGAAATCCTATAATAAGCTTATAAAGGCGGTTGATGAGAGCAGAAATGTATACCTTGCTAACTTTATATACAGCCTTGGTATTGCAAATATAGGTCTTAGCAATGCTAAGCTTTTATGCAGGCATTATGATTATGATTTAGAGAAGCTAAGTAATGCGGATACAGATGAGCTTATTGAAATTGATGGTATTGGCGATTTGATTGCTAAGGCTTTTGTGGATTATTTTAATGATGAAGATAAAAAACAGGTGGTTGATGAATTGCTTAATGAGGTTTCATTTATACAGGAAGATATTTTGTCTAAGGAGGAAATGTCTTTCGCAGGTAAGACTTTTGTAGTGACAGGAAGTCTTAATATTTATGAAAACCGCAATGCGATAAAGAGTGAAATTGAACGGTTGGGTGGAAAGGTATCAGGTTCGGTTTCGTCTAAGACGGATTATCTGATTAACAACGATATTAATTCCAATTCTGCAAAAAATAAAAAGGCAAAGGAATTAGGGATTCCTATTATAACGGAGAAAGAATATGTAAAAATGATGAATCAGGAAGGAAGGAACTAGAAAATGCCAATATGTATTGATAATGATTTACCGGTTAAAAAGATATTGGAAGATGAAAATATATTTGTGATGGATCAGGAACGCGCCAAAAATCAGGATATAAGACCTTTGAAGATTTTGATTGTGAATCTTATGCCATTAAAGGAAGATACGGAATTGGCATTGCTCAGAAGCCTTGCCAATACTCCTCTTCAAGTAGATATTTCATTTGTCCGTATGGATAGCCATGAGTCTAAGAATACATCTGAGGAGCATTTGGAAAGGTTTTATGTGTCCTTCCATGATATAAAGAAGAATAATTATGACGGACTAATTATAACAGGCGCACCGGTGGAAACGTTATCATTTGAAGATGTAGATTACTGGGAGGAACTCACAGGCGTGATGGAGTGGAGCAAGGAGCATGTCACCTCCACCTTACATATTTGCTGGGGAGCTCAGGCGGGGCTCTATTATCATTATGGCGTAGGTAAGCATTTGCTCAAGGAAAAATTATCGGGTATTTATGAACATCATACATTTCACAAGCGCACGCCATTGGTCAGAGGCTTTGACGACAGCTTCCTTGTACCGCATTCACGTTATACCGGTTTTGATAAAGCGGATATTGATGCTATTGAGGACTTGGAGATTGTGGCAGAATCTGAAGAGGCGGGACCTTATCTTATTCTTGATAAAAGAATGAAGAATGTTTTTGTTACAGGACATCCGGAATATGACCAGCTAACTCTGGATAAGGAATATAAGAGAGATGTAGCAAAGGGAATTAACCCTAAGCTTCCGGTAAGATATTATCCTGATGATAATCCGGATAATATTCCACCAAAGACATGGAGGTGTCATGCTAATACGCTTTATTATAACTGGCTTAATTATTACGTATACCAGAATACACCCTACGAATGGTGATAAACCCTTATAGAATGCAGGTTTCAAGCATGTTTCAGAAGTTGCCAAATTCTCATAATTTGGCGTAATTTTACATGTTTTTACATAAAAAATGGGGTACTAGGGTGGTACTAGGCTCAAAAAAATGGGGTACTAAATTGGATAAATTTTTCAATGGTATTCCTAGACGTGAGTTTAGGCTGCTTAAATACTTTGATGCAAATTATGTACATGATACTGCTACAGGGCATACAATTTCTGTAGATACTAAGAAAGTCCAAGAAGTAGTAGATATTTCTTAGTGTCTTTTGTAAAATAGTAGTAATAAATGTGTAAGAGTGTGGGAAAGACTTTGGAGAATATAAATTTATTTGGTGATAATCAGGAGAATTTAGCATTTTCTGTAGAACGAATGCTTAGTGATAAGATACATGTTATCTTTTCACAAAAAAGATTCAGAAGAGTAAAGGATCTCTATTATGTATACAGTATTTACATGCGTGGGATAAGCTGGAAATTAGAAGCTGTATTACAAATGAATTATATGTCAATGGGTTAGGAACTTAACAGTATCCTTTTAATGATAAAGGGTTTTTCACGATAATGAAACCATGATTGATAAAGTATCATCTTTATATTCCGCTGAAATAGTTCCGCCCATTTCTTCCGCAAGCGTTCGTGCGATAGACAAACCCAAGCCTGTGGAATTTCTTGCTGTTTTTACGGTGTAAAATCTGTCAAAAAGACATTCCACCTGCACAGGAGATAACTCTTTTGCTGTATTTGAAAAAATAATTTCACCGCTTTTTGTCAGCGTAATCTGCAAATCACCATCGCTGTATTTCACAGCATTATTAAGCAGATTATAAATAATTCTTGTAAGATATTCTTTGTTTAATTTTGCAGTAATTTGTTTTTCCGTCATGTGTATTTCCGGCGAAATTCCTCTTTTTGTGAGGACAGCATAATAGTCCATAATGCTGTCTTCAAGCACCTGATTAATGATAATTTCTTCTGTTTCCGGTTTTGCATTGTCTGAAAGAATCACAGAATACCGGAATAATTCTTCCGTTAGCTGTTTCATCAATTCAGCGCGCTCTTTCATGATAGAAATATATTCCTCAGCCTTTTTGGTATCGGAATTATCCTGCAGCAAATCAAGATAACCGCAGATTGCAGTCAAGGGCGTGCGGATGTCGTGGGAAATATTTGTGATTGCAGCTTTTAGTTCAAAATCTCCCTGTTTATACCGGAGATATTCTTTCCGCAGAATTTTCAATTGCCTGTTGATATTGTCGGCAAGTTTTTTCATTTCTTTGTCATTGCCTGAAATGGTAATGATTTTATTGGTATCAGTTTTCAGAATCTGTTCAAATTGCGCGGAGATTTCCTTTGCAGTTTTTTTCATCATCACGATTTTCAAAAGTAAAATTATTATTACAACAAAAAGAACCAGACACAAATACCTAATACCTCCTTTTGATTTCTGAAAACAGTATACCATTAAAAAGTCAAAAAAGCAGTCAAGAAAATGTCAAGATTTCATTTTGAATCCGATTCCGTAAACCGCCTCGATGTAATCATTTCCGTCTACCGCCTGTAATTTATGACGGATATTACTGATATGCTGTTTCAGGGAACGCTCGGTGCAATCCGGCGTATCATGGCTGATATTTTCAAGAATGGTAGTTTTCCCGATAGGCATATTGGGATTGCTCATCAATAATTTCAAAATGGCGCATTCTGTACGTGTAAGGCGGATTTCAGTTTTTTCAAGTATAACCGTCAATTTATCCGGATACAGCGTGAGATTCCGATGGGTAAGAGCATGGTCGCCTGTATACCGTTTCCGAAGTTGGACGGCAATTCTGGCAAGCAGTTCATGCATATGGAACGGTTTTGTGACATAATCAACCGCGCCGCCGAGCAGAAGTCCGACTTTGTCCGCCACATCTGCTTTTGCACTTACTACAATAATGGGAATATCCTTTATTTGGGGCAGCAATTCTTCGCCGCAAAGGTCGGGCAGCATAAGGTCAAGCAAAATCAAATCAGGCTTATTTTTTGATAGTACAATCATAGCCTCTGTTCCTGAAAATGCCTTATCTACTATATATCCTTCCCTTTTAAGAGCTTCCGTCAATAGATTGCTGATGTGTGTATCATCATCTACAACCAGTATTCTGGACATCATTTTCACCTCTGAATTGATTTGTGATATTTCTATCTATATCATAATGATATATTTTTTGCAAGCGTATTTTTATCAGACAGGAGAAGATTGCCGGCTGATAAATGCGCTATACTGCGTGCTTTTCTCACATTATTATCACTGTATTCTCAAATTAAAATTTCATAAACTTCACAAGTAGATTTTACCATATTGGGTAGAAAATGTAAGTCTTGGGAGGACATTATGAGTAAGGCAGAGAAATGGATAAAAAGAATAAAAAAATGGTATTATTATGAAAATGGAGTTGAGCGGATACCGATATGGATAAGGCGGTTTATCAGCATTTTGCGGGGTGATAAAGGCTTTTGTTATATTGTTCGCGATGGAGAATGGGCAAGAAAATGTTCTGATAAATATAATGACAGAGTAAAAATAAATGAAAGAAATATTACTTCTTCAAATATTAAGTGCAGCCATAATAATATGGCAAGATTTACTGAAAAAATAAATATTTTCCTAGATGAAAGAGTTAATACCCACTATTACCGATGGGGTAATATGCTTTTAATAAACGACGTTTATGGACAGTCGCCGCTTACGTCAATTTTAATTTTTTGGACGAAGGAGAAATTAAAGGTTTGTTATGAGGTAGTCGGAAAGAAGGAAAATGCGTCCTACTGCAATGAAAGCAGTTTGTGTAACAATCACAAGGTGGCAATCTACGGATTATATGCAGGTACGGATAATATTGTAAGGATTAAGCTTGTGGACGAGCAGGGAAACATATTTAAGGAAGGCAGTATTGTAATTTCTACAAAGGCTTTGCCCAAAAAACTTGTAAATATTATTAAGGTCAATAAGCAGTCTGATTCTACAGCGCTTGCCTTTATTCTTATTTCAGGAGGAAGGAATATTAAAACTCTTGCATTTGACCAAAACGGAGAGGTTAGATTTTATCTTAAGCATAGAGCTAAATCCTATGGTATTTTCCCAATACAAAACGGACGCTTTTTATATACGGTAAGGAATATATCCATACCTTCGTATTTTGTACCTCAGGGAGCCATGTATTATGATATGAATTATTTGGGAGGGGTGAACAGAACATATTTTACTCCAAAGGGCATTCATCATAATGCCTGCCCTATGGGGAGAGATTATGTACTGATGTGCAGCAGCAGTTTTTTTGGTTCGGTGGAAAATGCAGTAGCGCAGGTTGAACTTGCAACCGGAAAAATTATAAAAATGCTGGTATTAGACGACCTTTTTGATGAGCATTACAGAAATTGGAAGGATTGGGCGCATGTCAACTCCGTATATTATGTGGAGGATGAAAATAGTGTTATAATAAGTATGAGAAATGTTCACAGCGTTATTAAGGTAGACTGGGAAACAATGAAGCTTGAGTGGATTTTGGCAAATCCCGAATTTTGGAATAATACTGATATGAAGAAGTATGTTCTTACACCAAAAGGGGATATTAAATGGTTTTACCAGCAGCACGCGGCAGGACTGTTATCATGCGGTGAATTTGGTAAAAAACGCGTTATTTTATATGATAATCACTGGGCAAAAAGGAGAAAAACAGATTGTTTTGATGGAGATGAAACATATTCCTATGCAACTACATTTATAATTGACGAAGTAAATAATACTGTTTGTATGGAAAAAACACATGCATTTCCTAAATCTACAATTCGCGGAAACACACTGTTTATGGAGGAAGAAAACAGATTGTTTCAGATGTCGGGCAATCTGCTTTCCCCTATAGAAAACTGCGGCGGAATGATTGAGGAAATGGACTATGAAAACGGGGAACGTAAAAATATATATTTGATTAAGCAGGAATTTTTTACTGCTTATGGTTTTGAAGCAGACGGTGCAGAAATGGAGAAAACAACTTATGAAAAGGGAAACTTAATAGTAGGGGATACTGTTTATCTTGAAAAGATAGAAGAACTGCCTGAAGAATATAAAAATCCGGTTTTATGTATTATGTCTAAGGGAAAGGTAAAAATAAAATCTGATACTGCAAAAGAGGTTAAAAGAGTTTGTCTTAATATGCCCGATATTCATTTTTATTGTGACGAGGATGTTCTATATGCGAGGTCTTACGACCATGTGCT
Organism: uncultured Lachnospiraceae bacterium; assembly: GCA_947626505.1. Lineage (GTDB taxonomy): Bacteria > Bacillota > Clostridia > Lachnospirales > Lachnospiraceae > NC2004. The sequence continues at coordinate 53,575 of CANQSN010000002.1, read as the reverse complement.
TAGTGAAATATGCATTGCTTCGGGAGGTAATATATATAAGGTTAGTTTTACAAAGGGATTGGAGGATAAAAAGCTTATTTACGAAACTACATACGCCATACCTATTAGTCTTAAAAAAATTGAAGATGGTAAATATTCTTTATTTTTCAAGACACAAAATGGTACATATATTATTGAGGATTGTTTTGATATATACTGATATCGGATGTTAAGTATATTTGTGAAAATTTTAATAAACATATAATAAAAGTGCGCTAAAAGGTTTTATTTAGTGCGCTTTTGTTGTATAATGAAATAATAATGCCCGCTGACAGGGCATTTGTAGTTATGTGGATTATACAATTATAGAGGTAAGCGGATAATGAATTTATATATGGATAGAAAGAGGGACAAGCGAGCCCGTATTATTAGAGAAATTGTCAACTATGCTATTATAATTATACTGGCGCTGGCGCTGGCATTTTGCTTTGTGTATTTTTTATTTCAGGCTACAACTGTAGTGGGAGATTCTATGTCGCCCACTCTTACAGATAATGATAAGGTTGTAATAATGCGCAGCGCATATATATTTTCTAAGCCAAAGCGTTATGACGTCATAAAGTTCAAGATTAAAAAAACAGAAAACGAGCACGAATATGTAAAGCGTGTTGTAGGGCTTCCAAAGGAGAAGCTGCAGATTCGCGATGGAAGTATTTATATTGACGGTAAAAAACTTACAGATGTGCCATTTGATGATTTGATAGTTTCCGCCGGAATTGCAGATGAGGAGATTGAACTTGGCGAGGATGAATATTTTGTTATTGGAGATAATTGCAATAATAGCGAGGATTCCCGTTTTACCAATGTGGGAACTGTCACTTCTGAGGAGATTGAAGGAAAGATTATATTTAAATTAAACGGTTTTAAGATTGTAAGAATAGAATAATTATAAAGGAAAGAGGAAGAAGATGAATATACAGTGGTATCCGGGGCATATGACAAAGGCCATGAGAATGATGCAGGAAAATATTAAGCTGATTGATATTGTGATTGAACTGGTGGACGCCCGTATTCCTATGAGCAGCCGCAATCCGGATATTGACAAGCTTGCAAATAACAAATACAGGTTAATTCTGCTTAACAAAGCTGATTTGGCAGACAGCAGATATACCGGTAAATGGAAGGAATATTTTGAGGAACAGGGATATTTTACAGCAGAGGTTAATTCACAGAAGGGAACCGGCGTTAAGGGAATACAAGGCATTGTGATGGAGGCATGTAAGGAAAAGCTTGAGCGCGACAGAAAACGCGGGATTAAGAACAGACCGATTAGGGCGATGGTAGCGGGTATTCCCAATGTAGGAAAATCTACATTCATCAATTCATTAGTCGGTAAAGCATGTACAAAAACCGGAAACAAGCCGGGAGTTACGAAGGGGAAACAGTGGATTAAGCTTAATAAGAGTATTGAGCTTTTAGATACTCCGGGTGTTTTATGGCCTAAATTTGAGGATGAACAGGTAGGAGTCAATCTGGCGTTAATCGGCTCGGTAAATGATGATTTGCTGGTATCAGAGGAATTGGCAATTAAATTGATTCTTATTTTAAAAGAGCATTACAGCGGAGTTTTAGCAAAGCGTTACGAGCTCTTGGAAGCTCAGGATGAAGTATCGATTCTGACAGAGATTGCAAAAAGGCGTAAATGCATAAAAAAAGGGGCTGAGTTGGATTTAAAAAAGGCGTCGGATTTGCTTTTAGATGAGTACCGCAGCGGTAAACTGGGGAAAATTACATTAGAATATCCAAACTAATATTTGAGGTGAGCATATGGCAGAAGTGGATAACAATACAAATAACGGATTGCCGGAGGGATTTCGGATTAAGACTTTAGAGGAGCTTAACCAGAAGCATAATCAGTACGAAGGAATGATTACATATTTTCGTAAAGATGGCGTAATTCCTGAGCCTATGAAGAGTGTTGAAGAACTTAACAAGGTACGTGAAAAGGCTCCAATTTATTATGGCCGCTCAGGCGAAAAGTATGGTTCAAATGTGCATTTGGAGCCGGAGGCTAAAAAATATGTAAAGGTAGACGAGAATGGTACTGTTCCGGTAAAGGATACTACGGATACGTCTGATTTAGGAACCGGATTTTATTCTAATGGATTGAACGAGGAATACTTATCATCTTTGATTGAAGACGAAGATATAACTAACGAGGATGCAAATGAAGAAGATACCGAGGTGGTGGACGGTCTTTCAGAGGCGCAGCTCCGTATTCAGCAGTCAATTTTTGGAGATTTTTCTTTTGAGGAGGAAAAACCAAAGAAACGAGTGCAAACGCAGCCAACTGTCAACCCATATGTTTCTCCGGAGTCGGTTGCAAAACCGGCTAATACTGTACGACAGACAATAAGTGAGAGCAGCGCTGCACCAAGAGAAGCTGAGCAGGCAGCAAAGGCACCGTTAAGAGGCGCAGCCGCTTCAGGAACATCACCGGCGGGAAATACCCCGCCAAGGACATCTTCTGCAAGAGTGGGGAGAGCCCAGCTTATTCAAAGGCAGTTGCTGGAGCAGCAGTTGGGTATATCGCCTGTAGGTAACGCTCAGACGCAAGGCGGCAATTCAGTTAATATTAATCAGCAAACCCCGCTTCCACAGGGTATGGTAATGTCGAGAGCAAGCTATGTTAAGGCTATGAGCTCCGGAAGCGGCAATAATACGGTTTCAGGAACTGCCGAGCCAAGAATTGTAAAGGAAAAACAGGAAGTAACATTTGCAGATGTTGTAAAGAATTTATTTATGTATGCAATATGTGTTGTGATTGCTATGGTACTGGCGGTAGTTATTGTGCGTTATGTCGGGCAGAAAACAGAGGTACATGGTTCATCTATGAATGATACGTTAGTAGACGGACAACAGCTTATTATTGATAAGATTAGCTATAGATCCCATGAGCCGGAACGTTATGATGTTATAGTATTTCCGGAGAATGAAAGAAGCAATTATGTAAAGCGCATTATAGGTCTGCCCGGCGAGACAGTTTCTGTAGCGGAAGGATTTATTTATATCAATGGCGAACTGCTTTCTGACGATATATATGGTAAGGAGGCTATTTCACCGTCAAATTATTATCTTTTGGAGCAGCCTGTCAAATTGGGAAGTGATGAATACTTTGTGCTGGGAGATAATAGAAACAACAGTACGGACAGCCGCGATCCGGAAGTAGGCAATATTCCGAGGGAACGTATTATTGGTAAAGTAATATTCCGTATCTGGCCGCTTAAGGATATTGGTAAGGTTGAGTAGATAATATAAATAAGGAGCGGATATGAAGGCAATCAATGAAATTAAGAAAGAATTTGATGCAATAAAAGGCTCTGTAAACACACAGGAACTAGAGTTATTCATACATGAATATGAGAAGGATGAGCGCGCAGGTGTAAAAAAGCTCATAATATCTGCCGGCAGGCATTTAAATGTGCTGCATGAAGAAATTAACCGCATGGATAATATGAAGCAATACGAAAGGCAATATGAAATGTGCCGGTATATTGCCGGAATTGACGAGGTGGGCAGAGGCCCGCTTGCGGGCCCGGTTGTAACGTGCGCGGTTATTTTGCCTAAGGACTGTGATTTGCTTTTTATAAATGATTCCAAGAAGGTTCCAAAGAAGCGTCGTGAGCTTTTATCAGAACGTATTAAGGAATGCGCCATTGCCTGTGAGTTGGGAGTGGTTGAACCTGATGTTATTGATGAGATTAATATTTTAAATGCAACATATAAAGCGATGAAAGAGGCAGTGGAGCATTTATCGGTAAAACCTGATATTTTATTAGTTGACGCTGTAAAGATTCCAAATCTTAGCGTTAAACAGGTTCCGATTATAAAAGGTGATGCAAAGTCTATTTCCATAGCTGCTGCAAGTATTGTAGCAAAGGTGGCAAGGGATTCTATTATGGAGGAATACGACAGTATATATCCGGAATATGGTTTTGCACAGAATGTTGGTTATGGCGTCGAAAAGCACATTGACGCACTCAAAAAGTATGGTCCCTGTCCAATACATAGAAAGAGCTTCATAAAAAATTTTGTGTCATAGAAAAGAGGAAATTAAATGGAGATTATTACAACAGCAGCAGCCGCTACAGCGGCAAAAAGCAATAGCAACAGCCAAGCTATGGCAAGCAGTAATTATTCCAAGAGCCTTATGGCGTCCAGAGCGTTAAAGGGAAGTGGAGTCAACAATGAGGTAAGTATTGCCGCATTAGAAAAAGGCGATGTTTTTAAGGGAGAAATTACAAATATTACAGGGAAGTCAGTTACGGTTTCTCTGGGAAATGGTCAAGTGCTTACTGCGCTTCTGATGGAAAATGTGCCGATAAATATTGGCAACAGCCTGTATTTTGAAGTAAAAGAGAATACGGGTGATACTGTTACAATCAGACCTTTGTTAGATGAGAAATTCAGCCCGCAAAACCAGACAATAGAAAAGTCCCTGCAATCGGCAGGGCTTCAGTTAAATGAAAAAAATATGGCAGTGGTAAAGGAATTGATGGATGCAAACATGCCTATTGACCGTAATTCAATTATGAAGGTTTTACAGCATTTAGTCAACCATCCTGAAGCAAGCATTAAGACAATTATAGATATGATGCGGTGTAATATTCCTATAAATGATGTTAATGTCAGACAGTTTCAGCAGTACCAGAATCATAATGCCCAGCTTAATACCCAGATAAATTCAGTAACTAATGGAATTTTATCAACTTATGAGGCGCTGGCTATGCCGGAAGCTCCGCAAGGAGATTTGGTGCGTTTTAACCAGTATATTATAAATACATTTACAGAGACTTCAATGGAGGAACCGCTGCCGACATTATTTTTGAAGGATGTATTTGTAATGGAGGACGGAGAGGTTGATGCATTTTACCAGCGTATGGGTATGATGGAAACAGATGGGGAGGGCAATGTTTTAAAGGATGCCTCTGGCAACACATATCCTAAGGGAAGCATATTAATGAATGAGGAGGTGCAGCCGGTTCTTGATAATTCCGGTAAGTTTACATTTGATCCCAAATTTGTTGAACAGGTGATTAAAGAGAATCCTGAGCTGACAAAAGAGCAGGTATTAAGCAGCCTTGCAAAGGGTGAGTTTAATATTAACAGCGGCGCGGCGTTTACCAATGAGATTCAGTCTGCATTTGCAGAACAGCTAAAGTCCTTAGGGATTCATGAAGATGCAATAAAGGTTATGCTTGATCCTAAGAATACGTCAGAGGATTTAATGAAAGCAGTACATGATTATATTAGTAATAATAAAGAGTTAAGTGATTCGGCGGTTAAAAATTTCTTTTCATCTAAGGAATATGCAGTTTTGATTGAAAGCGTTATAGACAGACAGTGGAAGCTCAATCCGGAGCAAATGAAGTCTCCTAAGGAAGTGGATCAGTTGTTTGAAAGAATTGCCGAGCAGAGTTCAAAGCTTATGTCAGCGGGAGAACAGTTTTTCGGGGGCGCCGGAGAACAGATGGAGCAGAATGCTAAGGATATGAATGAAAATATTCAGTTTATGAAGGATTTAAATGAGAATTATACATTTGCTCAGATTCCTATTCAGCTTAGCAATCAGGATGCTAATAGCGAGCTTTATGTTTATACCAATAAAAAGTCTCTGGCAATGCAAAAAAAGGATATTAGCGTTATGCTGCATTTGGATATGGATTATCTTGGTTCTACTGATGTGTATGTGCAGCTTAACGGAAAAAAAGTAAATGCCCGCTTTTATTTGGAGGATGGGCGTTCTATGTCTATTGTTAAGAATCATATAGATGAGCTTCAGAAGCAAATTGAAAAGCTGGGGCTTACGCTTGAAACCGAAGTGGTAAAACGAGTAGGCAAGAAGGAACAGATTGAAGATTTAGTTGAAGACTTTTTAGCTAAGGAGATTCCTGCAAGCCAGCAGATTAAGCGTTATACTTTTGATGTGAGGGCATAATTCATTACAGCTATTCATAGCAGAAGGTGTCTTAGAGAGCAGATGAGAAGTTTGCTCCAAGACTTTAAAGCAGGATACTGCAATCCCACATTGAGGTATGTAAGTATTATTCAATAATAATATGGAATTATGGCAGGAGATGATAGAGTATGGAAGATGGAAGAAGAAAGCGGGCAGCGGTTGCGTTATCTTATGAGCCTTCGGAGGGTGCGCCTAAGATTGTGGCTTCCGGAGAGGGATATGTGGCAGACAAGATTATTTCAACCGCACAGGAAAATGATGTTCCGCTTTATGAAGATTCAAGGCTTGCAAAAACATTGTTAAAGCTTGATTTAGGGGATTATATTCCGGAGGAGCTTTACGGGGTTGTAGCGGAGATTCTTGTCTATGTAGACGATATGGACCGTATAAAGGGAAAGCTATAGTAAGAGAAGGTGTAAGATGAACAAGAGAAATATAGGGGAGAATGTAGAGAATATGGTATGCGAGGTATTGAAGGAGCGTGGATATAGCATTGAGGCACGCAACTACCGAGTGCGTCAGGGTGAGATTGATATTATTGCCAGAGAATCGGATTATTTAGTGTTTATGGAGGTAAAGTACAGAAAGAACAATAAGAGCGGGGATGCATTTGATGCAGTTAATTTAAGAAAACAGCGTCAGATTAGTAAGGTGGCTCTCTATTATATGCAGCAGAAGGGTATTCCGGATTCCCAAAGTATCAGGTTTGATGTTGTTGCTGTAAATGGAAGGCATATGTCGGTGATAGCTGATGCGTTCCCATTTTGCTATGAACATTATATATAATGTTTTGTTTACATTATAATTGGAGTATATAGTAAAATTAGAGGTATGAGTATGGATAAATCAGACTTTAAGTTGAGTAACAACAACTTTTCTACATTGGTTAAAAATAAGAATAATGTGCCATATATTGCATTTCCTAAGCTTGATGAGCTTAATGTTATGCATGGATTTTCCACAAGGGAGGGCGGCGTCAGCAGGAATCATTTGTCCAGTATGAACTTAAGTTTTTCCAGAGGAGATTCTCCATTAAATGTACATGAGAATTTTAAAAGGATTGGAAGCGCTATTGGATTTACTCCGGAGCAGCTTGTATTTTCTGACCAGCAGCATCAGACGATTATCCGCAAGGTTACAAAAGAGGATATGGGAAAGGGCATCACAAGAAAGAGAGATTATGACTGCATAGACGGGTTGGTTACAAATGAAGCAGGAGTAGTTTTAGCTACTTTTTTTGCAGACTGTGTTCCGCTTTTTTTCTATGATCCAAAGGAAAATGTGGCGGCGCTGGCACATTCAGGATGGCGCGGAACTGTAGGAAAAATCGGTGAGAAAATGGTTCGTCTTATGGAAAGTGATTATGGCTCGATGAACTATAATATTGTAGCTGCCATTGGACCAAGCATTTGCAAAGACTGTTATGAAGTTAGCAGGGATGTATATGATGAATTTGCAGATGCATTTTCTAAGGAGGAGCTTTTGGAGTTTTTTGAGGATAAGGGAAATGGAAAATATCAATTGGATTTATGGAAAGCTAATGAGCTGATTCTTTTAAATGCTGGCATTCAGACAAAAAATATGGATGTGACGGATATTTGTACCTGCTGTAATTCTAAACTTTTGTTTTCTCATCGCGCAAGCCGCGGAATGAGAGGAAACCTTGCTGCGTTTATTGCATGTAAATAGATTAAAAGGATTTGAGAGCGATTGTTATACCGGATTGATTAGTATAATACTTATATTTTAAGACCTTCTATACTTATGATTGGAGGTCTTTTATACTGCGCAATTTAATTTTATTAAAAAAATTAAAAAATGAGATATTTTGACGTCCTTAATTGTAGTATAAGTAGTAGCTACTAAGTAAGAATGGCAGATAGATAAATATAAATTCTATCATTTGCAATATTAAAGGAGGAATTGGATGTATAATGTGCAGGAGGATTATGAAGATGTTGTAAAATCTTATTATAAGTCCATTTACCGAGTTATGTATGGCTTTTGCGGTAATTCCTTCGATGCAGAGGATGCAGTACAGTTTGCCTATTTAAAATTGTTACAGGGGAAGAAACATTTTGCATCTAAGGAGCATGTAAAAAACTGGCTTTACAAGGTTGCAATGAATTATGCAAAGAATTTAAAAAAGAACTTATGGAACCAGAGAGAGGAGCTGGTGCAAGACATTCCTTTTAAGTATGATAGAGACATTGAGCTTTATGAGGTGATTTTAGAGCTTAAGGATAATTATCGTGAGGTAATTCTGTTATATTACTATGAGGAATATTCTGTGCGTGAAATAAGCCAAATTTTAAATGTAAAAGAAAGTACCATACAAACAAGGCTGCAGCGGGCCAGAGAGCAATTAAGAAAGAGATTGGAGGATTGGAACAATGGAGAATCAAAATCAAGACAATTTAAACAAGAAACAAATGAAAGCCTTTTTGAATCAAATACCTGTTCCTGAACAGTTGGAGGAGCAATTATTACAGCTTAATAATAACTCTAACAGAAATAATAAAAAAATTAAAAAGGTCGTTGGTTTTTCACGTTTTGGTGCAGCGGCGGCAATAATGGGAGTAGTTCTGTTGCTGGGAACTACTGCATATGCAACAAATAAAATTTTCGGATTGTCACAGTATTTTCATGCCGGAGGTTTTTCAGAGGAGGCAAGAAAACTTGTAGATACAGATGTAACAGCAGCTAAGGTTTCAGAGAAATATGGAAAGGGCGCTGACAGCGAGGATATTAAGAAAGTAGAATTTAATGTTACCTCTGCCTTATGCGACAAAAAAAGCGTTTACTTGACTGTGGAGGCAAATGTTAAGGATGCCGACAAGTATCTGATATTAGGAAGCGGAGCAGATTTAGAGTATCTTACTATGAAAGATTTAGATGTCGGCATAGACTCTGATGAGCTGGTGACAGATTATTGCATAAGTACCGGAAGAAAATTGTTAGAGGTATATGTTGATACAGGTAAAAACTCAAAAGTCTCACCGGAGATTTCAGAAGACTGGAGAACTTCATTGGATGGCAAATTAGTGCAGGTATTGGAGCTTGAACGCATTACAGACGACAATTCATTCAAGCTTCCGATTATTACCGGCGTCAATGAATATGATGACTTAAAAGCTTTTAAAGAGACAATTAATGAAAAAAAAGGCTATGACTATAAGCAATGGTCAGAAGAAAAAACAGTTACTATTAATGACAACAGCAGCAAGGAGGATATTGCCACCTATAAGCTATTGGAAAACGATGGAAAGATAGAGGGACGCGACGCTTATTTGAAAGAGCTTACTCTTACTAATACAGAAATCAGCACTTATTCCGTCATTTCCTATATAGACAATGAGGATGATGACAATGGAGATTTCATCACATTCCAAATTATGAATAAAGATGGCGAGGATGCAAAAGGTTATGATGGCTGCATTACACCGGAAGGCGGTAAGAATTTTAAAGATGAAATGCAGTATGACCTGATGGAATTTACAGATACATTAAGCGTCAGAGTATATTTTAAGGAAAGCGGCAAATCAACAGTTATTAAACTGACCAGAGTAAAATAGCTTATAGTAACAGGTATAAAAAATAAATTAAGAGACTGGTCAATTGCGGTCAGTCTCTTAATTTGTTATATTAATATTATTTTATTTATAAGATGGGAGTCTTGAAAAATTACTGTTCTACTACAAGTTCAAGTAAACGACCTGCTTCGTCAGCCATATTTCTTGCGGAAGCTTCACTGTCCTTTGCAACCGCCACATTGTTGTCCACAACCTGAGAAATCTTTCCAAGTCCGCTTACTGCCTGAGTTACCATCTCAACGTGGGAATCCATCATTTGACTTACCTGTTCTACATTTTTGCTTGTATTTTCAATGCGCTCCACTGCCTGCACAAATCCTTCCACTGCTTGCTGTGTTATAGATCGTCCATCAGAAATTGCTTCTAATGAATTGTGTATCAATGTATTAGTTTGCTTTACCGCTTCAGAACTTCTCTCGGCTAATGCGCCAACCTCGGAAGCAACGACAGAAAATCCTTTTCCAAGTTCGCCGGCTCTTGCAGCTTCAATAGACGCATTTAGAGAAAGCATGTTGGTCTGCTGGGCAATCTGGTTGATATCATCAATAATCTTTTCAATCTCCTGTGAGGAAGCGCTGATTTTTTCCATTGAATCAGATAACATTAATACCTGCTCCTTAATATTAACCAGTCCGTCTACAGCTTCTAATGTTTCCTTTGAAATCTTTACTGCAGAGGAAGCGCCATCTGAAAGCTTATTTGACAGTCCTTCCATAGTAGTACGCAGTTGTTCAATAGCTTCCTTTTGTTCTTCGCTTCCCTCGTGAATGGATATGGAATTCTGCAAGGTTTCTTTGGAAATTGTTTCCATATTAGAGCTTACGCCTTTGATTTCGTTGATTATTTCGGTTGTATTTTGCATAGCAGCTTGCTGTTGCTTGAGAATATCTTCATTTTTATCAAGATTCTCAGTAATCTTGCTAACCATTATATTAATATTATTGCTTAGCTGTTGGAATTCGTCATTGCCAAACTCTTGAACTTTTACTGAATAATCGCCTTCTGCAATCCTTCTCATGGATTCGGAAATGGACACAATTCCTGTAACTATATTATCTGATACATATCGATTAATCATGAAAATCATAATGATATTAATAATAATGATAGCAAGACAAACAATGATAGCCTGCCTTATAATTTCAATAAAAAATTCGCTGCCGGGAAGCATAGTCCCAATAAGAATATCACCGTATTCATCTATGTTATAATAACCAAACGTACCGTCTATTTTACCTTTGCCTCTTCCCTTGCTCAGCTTTTCAGGAAAACCAATTTCAGAAGCCTTTTTCCCGATACATTCCTTGTTCTTGTGCGCAAGTATCTCATTGCTTTCTTTATCAATGGCAAATACATAGCCATTTTTGCCATAATCAAAATCAGCTAAAACTACATCAGTTGCATTGCCGGCTAAAGCCTCGTCAAGTATTGTCGGCTGTATTCCTACCTGAACCAGACCTTTTGCGTCCTTTCTGGCAACGCCTATGTACTGTGTAATAACGCCGGCGGCGGAATTTTTCTGCGGCTCCTGTACGATTTCCTTACTCGGATCATCTATAATATCAAGAAAAACTTTGGATTGCTCGCCGCTTCCCATGTCAAATCCTATATAGTCGGTAATACTGCTGCTTGTAATAATTCCTTTCTCATCAATAATATGCAGCTCGCTTACCATAAGGTCTTCGCAAAGCTTCAAAAGCTCGTTTGTGTCTGCGATTTCCGGCCTGTAAACCAGCATGTCGGCAAATGCTCTAGCCTTTGCAAGGTTGTTATCGCCTACGTTTTTGGTAAGACGATCAATCTCAGCGCTGTTGCTGTCAAGCTTTTGTTTTACAGCTTCAAGTTTTTCTGACGATTGTTTATTGTTGGAATTAAATATCGTTATCGTCTGATATGCAAAAACAGCTATAATTACTACTATTGCAGAAATCAGCATATATTTTACTGCATTTTTTGTAAACCCTTTTCTCATAATCTTAATCCTTTCTCATAAAATAACAGTGTCATAAGAGTCTTAGTTATATTAACATATATTTTATGCATATGCTATATCGTAATTAAAAATTATGTCAAAAAATTAGATATATGCATATATTCATAAACAAATTATATCTACGGATTTTAGATATTAAAATTTATTATTGTAAATGCTTGCCAAAAAGTCATTTGCACATTATACTATATCTAATTGTGTGTTTTATGTGCTTGTATTTGGAGGTAATAAGATGAGCAAACCGATAGTTGCCATTGTGGGACGCCCCAATGTGGGAAAGTCTACTTTATTTAATGCTTTGGCAGGTAAGAATATAGCGATTGTAAAGGATACTCCCGGCGTTACGAGGGATAGAATCTATGCGGATGTTACGTGGCTTAACGGTAGTTTTACCTTGATTGATACAGGAGGAATTGAGCCGGATACCAGCGATATCATGCTGTCGCATATGAGAGAGCAGGCGGAGATTGCTATTGCAACCGCAGATGTAATTATGTTTCTTGTGGACGTTAAGCAGGGATTACAGGATGCTGACAGTAAAGTGGCGGATATGCTTAGGCGCTCGCATAAACCCGTTGTGCTGGTCGTTAATAAAGTAGATAACTTTGATAAACAGATGCCGGATGTATATGAATTTTACAATTTAGGGCTGGGAGATCCGGTGCCCATTTCCGGTACAGGGCGTCTTGGAATCGGTGATATGCTTGATGAGGTTGTGAAGCATTTTGATAAAGAAGCATTTGAAGAAGAGGAGGATGAACGTCCAAAGATTGCCATTGTAGGTAAGCCCAATGTTGGTAAATCTTCTTTGATTAATAAACTCCTTGGCGAAAAACGTTTAATTGTTTCCGATATAGCGGGAACTACAAGGGACGCCATTGATACGGAGGTTATCTATGATGGCAGGGAGTATATCTTTATTGATACAGCAGGGCTTCGCAGAAAGAATAAGATTAAGGAAGAATTGGAACGCTATAGTATTATAAGAACAGTAAGCGCAGTGGAACGTGCAGACATTGTGGTTTTACTGATTGATGCAACAGAAGGCGTTACCGAGCAGGACGCCAAAATTGCAGGTATTGCCCATGAAAGAGGAAAAGGAATTATTATTGCGGTTAATAAATGGGATGCAATAGAAAAAGATGATAAAACTATTTATAAATTCACTGACAGAATAAGGCAGACATTGTCATTTATGAATTATGCGGAGATTTTATTTATTTCCGCAAAAACGGGACAGCGGCTTAACAAGCTTTTTGATATGATTGATGTGGTTATTGAAAATCATGCGTTAAGGATTCAGACAGGTGTGTTAAATGAGATTTTGTCCGAGGCGGTGGCAATGAAGCAGCCTCCTTCAGATAAAGGTAAGCGGCTCAGAATATACTATATGACGCAGGTATCTGTGAAACCGCCTACATTTGTTATGTTTGTAAATGATAAGAAATTGATGCATTTTTCTTATACAAGGTATATTGAGAACCAGATTCGCAATACCTTCGGTTTTAAGGGGACGCCAATTCATTTTATAACAAGGGAAAGGAAAGAAAAATAATGTTGGTTTTATATCGTATAATTAGTTTGGTAATCGGGTATTGCTTTGGATTATTTCAGACAGGATATATTTTGGGAAGGCTTAAAGGTGTGGATATAAGACAGTATGGAAGCGGCAATTCCGGCACAACAAATGCGAGTCGCGTACTTGGCAAGAAAGCGGGAATTATGGTTTATGTGGGTGATTGCTTAAAGGCATTAATATGCTGTATTATTATCCGTATTATATTTGGCGGAATAGAACCTGATTTAGTGGGACTGCTGGTTCTTTACGCCGGATTTGGCGTTGTGCTTGGGCACAATTATCCATTTTATATGAATTTTAAAGGAGGTAAAGGAATTGCCGCTACCTCAGGTGCAGTGTTGGCATTTGGAGACTGGCGTATCATTGTAATTTGTCTGGCAGTTTTTATTTCCTTTGTTTTCATTACAAAATATATGTCGCTGGCATCATTGGCGGTAGTTACTTCATTTCTTTTGTGTATGCTGCTCTTTGGGCAGTTTGGGCATATTGGGCTTGCAGGTTCTTATGTACATGAGAAGCATTTGCTGGAATGTTATGTGGTTGCGTTAGCATTTACTGCGTCTGCCTTTTTTCAGCACAGGGAAAATATTGTCCGCCTTGTTCATGGTACTGAGCGTAAGCTCGGAGATCCAAAGGAGGATGTGCATATTGAAGATATGTCGTCAGAAACGCACAATGTTTAGGAATAAAATATGATTTTATCAGACGAAAGAAGACTCGCAAGCGAGTTTTGAATTTTTTCGGATAATGTAAAACAATAGTGTAATAATGTACATTAATTACGATAAATAATGGAGGATTAGATGATGAAAAAGATTAGTGTGTTAGGCGCCGGAAGCTGGGGAACTGCTTTGGCAATGTTATTGGATGAAAATGGACATGAAGTGACAATATGGTCTATTGACCAAAAGGAAGTCGATATGTTAAATAACGAAAGAGAGCAGAAGGAGAAGCTGCCGGGAGTTAAGATTGCAGATTCCATTCATGTGACTAATAATTTGGAGGAGGCTATAAAGGGCCGACAAGTTTTAATATTTGCAGTTCCTTCTGTATTTGTGCGTTCTACAGCAAAAAGCGCAGCGCCTTTTTACGAGAAGGGGCAGATTATTATTGATGTGGCGAAGGGAATTGAGGAAAATACCCTTATGCGCCTGTCTGAGATTATTGAGGATGAGATTAAGGGCTCAATTGTCTGTGTACTCTCAGGGCCTTCTCACGCAGAGGAGGTTGCCAGAAGGATTCCAACAACAGTAGTGGTGGGAGCTAAGGATCATGCTATGGCAAAAGAGCTTCAAAATGATTTTTCTAACAGTTGGTTTAGGGCATATACCAGTCCGGATATTTTGGGAATCGAGCTTGGCGGGGCGCTTAAGAATGTAATTGCTCTGGCGGCGGGTATTTGCGATGGCTTAAAGTTTGGAGATAACAGTAAGGCTGCTCTTATTACCAGAGGCGTTGCCGAGCTTAGTCGTTTAGGAGTTGCTATGGGCGGTAAACCGGAGACATTTGCGGGATTGTCAGGTATTGGAGATTTAATTGTAACCTGTACAAGCACCCACAGCCGAAACCATAATGCAGGGTATCTTTTAGGTCAGGGGAAAACCATGCAGGAGGCCATGGATGAAGTGAAAATGGTTGTGGAGGGCGTGTATTCTGCAAAGGCGGCGTTAATGCTGGCGGCAAAGTATAATGTGGAGATTCCGATTATTGAGCAGGTAAATGAAGTTTTGTTCTACAATAAACCGGTTAAAGAAGCGGTTGAAGATTTGTTTTTACGAGATACTAAGAGGGAACATGAGGATTTATCTTGGCATTAAGAATGAAAGCAGATATTTAATCTGCCGGCGGGAGGAATATAATGTCTTTAGTGCGGCTTGATAAGTTTTTGGCAGATATGCAGATAGGAACCCGTAGTGAAGTTAAGAAGAAGATTCATAGCGGAAGCGTTAAAGTAGACGGGTATGTTGTGAAGAAGCCGGAGATGAAGGTTGATATAATAAAGAACCGTATTACGGTTGAGGAAATACCCATAACTTATTGCGAAAAGGAATATTATATGTTAAATAAGCCCCAAGGAGTAGTTTCAGCCACCATCGATTCTAATTATCAGACGGTGGTTGATTTGATTAAGGACAGACGCCGAAAGGATTTGTTTCCTGTTGGAAGATTGGATATTGACACCGAAGGGTTAATATTAATTACAAATGATGGCAAGCTGTGTCATAATTTACTGTCGCCTGACAAGCATGTGGCTAAGCGCTATTATGCTATTGTTAAAGGGGTAGTGAACGAAGAAGATGTTAAAGTATTTGCAAATGGCATGGATATTGGAATAAACGGACAGAATGAACCCGTAAAGCCTGCTCAATTAACAATTCTTCCCGTTATTGATAAAGAAGAACTTTTAAATGGGTTTCAGGAAAATATAGGAGAAGAATTTTCACAGGTGGAGTTGACTATTTATGAGGGAAAGTTTCATCAGGTTAAAAGAATGTTTGATAAGGTTAGAAAACCGGTAATATATTTGAAGCGGATTTCTATGGGACCGCTTGCGCTGGATGAAAAACTGGCTGTGGGTGAGTACCGTATGTTGACAGAGGAGGAAATACATATATTAAAAGAGTATAAGTAATTTATAAAGCGTTTATCAAATGGGAGTATTTCTCCATCTAATAAATAGCGTGTATGATAAACATATATACCAATGATTTGAAGGGATATTAATAATGAGTGGATTTTTACCTTTATCCAAAAAAGAAATGAATAAGCTTGGCTGGGTTAAACCTGAGTTTGTTTATGTATGCGGCGATGCCTATGTGGACCATCCATCATTTGGACACGCTATTATCACCCGTTTACTTGAGGCATATGGATATAAGGTTGCAATTATTTCACAGCCGGACTGGAGAAAAAAAGAAAGCATTATGGAATATGGAGAACCTGAATTGGGATTTTTGGTCAGCGCAGGCAATATGGATTCTATGGTGAACCATTATACTGTAAATAAAAAACGCCGCAGTACGGATGCATTTTCGCCCGGAGGGAAGATAGGATTAAGGCCGGATCGCGCCACCATTGTATATTGTAATCTGATTCGACAGGCATATAAGAATACTCCAATTATCATAGGTGGAATTGAGGCAAGTCTAAGGAGGCTGTCACATTATGATTATTGGGATAATAAGGTCAGGCGTTCTATTTTGCTGGATTCAGGCGCAGATTTGTTAAGCTATGGCATGGGGGAACATGCAATAATTGATATTGCGGAGGCGCTAAAAAGCGGATTGAATGTAAAAGATATCACATTTATTAAAGGTACAGTTTACAAAACAAAATCAGTGGAAAATGTCTATGACTATATAAAGCTGCCAACATATACCGAGGTATCTTGCAGCAAAGAAATGTATGCCAAGAGTTTTTTGATGCAGTATGAAAATACAGACCACATTACAGCAAAAACTTTGGTGGAGGAGTACCGGCCATATGAGTATGTGGTTCAGAATCCGCCGGCAGAACCTCTTACAACACAGGAAATGGATGATGTGTATGCACTGCCTTATATGAGAGACTATCATCCGGCTTATAAAAAGCAGGGAGGAGTACCGGCAATTTCAGAAATTAAGTTTTCCATTACAAGTAACAGAGGTTGTTTTGGCGGCTGTAGTTTTTGCGCTCTTACTTTTCATCAGGGGCGCAGAATACAGGTCAGAAGCCATGAATCTATTTTGGATGAGGCGAAGCTTATAACCAATTCTCCTGATTTTAAAGGATATATTCATGATGTTGGCGGGCCGACAGCAAATTTCAGGCATGAGGCATGCGAGAAACAATTGAAGTATGGAGTGTGCAGGGACAAACAATGCCTGTTTCCAAAGCCCTGTAGTAATCTTAAAGCCGACCACTCGGATTATATTTCATTGTTAAGGAAATTGCGTAAGCTGCCAAAAGTAAAAAAAGTATTTGTCCGTTCAGGAATACGTTTTGATTATGTATTGGCAGATAAAAAAAGTGGTTTTTTAGAGGAACTTTGCAAATATCATGTAAGCGGGCAGCTTAGAGTAGCGCCGGAGCATGTTAGCGATAGAGTTTTATCGTTAATGGGAAAACCAAAGCATGAGATTTATCAGCAGTTTACAAAACAGTATGATTCAGTAAACAAAAAGTTTAAGTTAAAACAGTATATGGTTCCTTATCTTATGTCTTCCCATCCCGGCTCCACACTCAAGGACGCCATTATGCTTGCTGAATACATACGGGATATTGGGTATATGCCTGAGCAGGTTCAGGATTTTTATCCTACGCCTGCAACAATTTCCACCTGTATGTATTATACCGGACTTGATCCCAGAACAGGGAAAAAGGTTTATGTAGCCAGGGGTCCTGAAGAAAAAGCTATGCAGCGGGCTTTGATTCAGTATCGTAATCCGGCAAACTACAATTTGGTTTATAAGGCTCTTAAAATGGAACACAGAGAGGATTTGATTGGATTTGGAAAGGAATGTCTTATTCCGCCGCGAAAAATCAAGAAAAAAAGATAGGTGTGGAGTAGTATAGTTATTGGTATGATAAAAATAATAACAAGAAAATTTGGGAGGTGAAATACATGTATTTGGCATATGATGTGGGCGGAACTTTTATAAAACATGCATTAATTAATGAAAATGGAGATATTCAGCAAAAAGGAAAGGCGCCGACGCCTTATGAAGGTGAAGATTTGCTGGATCAGTTTATCAGTATTTTAGTTAATATTTACAAGGATTATAAGGTTGAAAACCATATTGAGGGTATATGCGTCAGTCTGCCCGGGCAGATTGATGTGGAAAATGGAATTGTGTATGGCGGCGGTGCGCTTACATATCTTGATGAAGTACATCTTGGAAAGCTATTACAAGACAAATGCGACGGTATTAATGTGGCATTGGAAAATGACGCCAAATGCGCTGCTTTGGCAGAAGCATGGGTTGGGAATGCTAAAGGCTGTAAGACAGCAGTGGTGATTGTTTTTGGAACAAGTATCGGAGGCGGAATCATTTTGGATGGAAAGGTTCATCACGGTCAGGATTTGGTAGCAGGCGAGGTGTCAATGTGTCTGGACAATATTCAGATAGATGATCTCCCTATGAATATTCCAAAGAGCTTATGGCATAATAAAGTGTCTCTTATATGTCTTCGCAAAACCATTGCAAAATATAAAGGACTTGACTATAAAGATGTAGGCGGAGAACAGATTTATGAATGGGCAAATGCAGGCGACCAATATATTAATGCGCTTTTGGAAAATATATATCTAAGTATTGCAAAGCAGATTTGTAATATATATTTGATTTTAGCGCCTGAAGTTATTTTAATTGGCGGTGGAATAAGCTCAAGACCTGAATTTTTAGATGGGGTTAAGAGGTATGTTAATCAGGTAAAGAAGTTTTCAAAAACAAACGTATTTAGGAACATTAAGGTGGATACATGTAAATATATGAATGATTCCAACCTTATAGGAGCATTTTATAATTATAAGCTACTCTATGAGGTATAAATTAAGCACTCGCAAGATAGTTTTAATATAATGAATAGATATGGAGGTTAATTATGGGATTTCGCAGTGATTTTTTGTGGGGTGGAGCAGTGGCTGCTCATCAGTTAGAGGGTTCATGGAACGAGGATGGCAAGGGTATCAGCATTGCAGATGTAATGACTGCCGGAGCAAATGGCGTACCAAGAAGGATTACAGACGGCGTGGTGGAAGGAGAAAATTATCCTAACCATGAAGCTATTGATTTTTATCATCATTACAAGGAGGATATTGCAATGATGGCGGAGATGGGGTTTAAGTGTTTCCGTACATCTATCGCATGGACAAGAATATTTCCAAACGGTGATGATAAAGAGCCAAATGAAGCGGGACTTCAGTTTTATGATAACTTATTTGATGAATGCCTGAAATATGGAATTCAGCCTGTGGTTACTCTATGCCACTTTGAATTGCCATACCATCTGGTTACTGAATATGGGGGATTTCGCAACAGAAAATGTATTGATTTCTTTGTGAAATTTGCAAAAACCTGTTTTGAGAGATATAAGAAAAAAGTAAAATACTGGATGACATTTAATGAAATAAATAACCAGGCTGATTATACGCAGCATAATCTTTTACAGGAAAGCGGTATTTTGTTAAAGGACGGAGACAATCCTGAAAAGCTTATGTATCAGGCGGCGCATTATGAGCTTGTGGCAAGTGCAATGGCAGTAAAGGCAGGACATGTGATAAATCCCGATTTTATGATTGGATGTATGATTTCAATGTGTCCGGTATATCCGGCCACCTGTAACCCTGAGGATGTTATGTGTTCAGTTGGAGCAATGCACCAGAAATACTGGTTTGCCGACGTCCATGTCAGAGGGTACTATCCGGCATATATGGAAAAGCTGTTTGAACGCAAGAACTACAAACTTGATAGAACAGAGGAGGATATGAGGATATTAAAGGAAGGCGCTGTTGATTACATTGCATTTTCCTATTATATGTCTATGGCTGTAAAAAATAAGGAAAATAATGCGGCATTTGATTACAACAATAACAGCTATGTGCGTAACGAATATGTAGATGTAAGCGACTGGGGCTGGCCAATTGATTCCATGGGATTACGTTATGCTTTAAACTGGTTTTACGACCGTTACCAGATTCCCATGATGGTGGTGGAAAACGGTTTGGGGGCTTATGACAAGAAAATGCCGGACGATACTGTGGATGATTACTACCGTATTGATTATTTGAAAAACCATATTGCAGCTATGAGGGATGCGGTAAATATGGACGGTGTGGATTTGCTTGGCTATACAATGTGGGCTCCTATAGATATCGTGTCCGCTTCAACCGGAGAAATGGATAAGCGTTACGGTTTTATTTATGTGGATAAAAACAATGCAGGAGAGGGAACTCTTAAACGCAGCAAGAAGAAATCATTTTACTGGTATAAGAAGGTAATTGAGACAAACGGTCAAGAATTATAATATCAGATGGGAGACGACTCCCGCCTCTATAGGCGGTGAGTAACAAATTTGTATCAGCGGCGGGATTCAATCCCCATCTGATAAATATAAATTGCCATAATTGCAAAAAGATGGTATTATGTTCAAGATGGAAAGGAAATATTATTATGAACAAGGGCGATTATGGTTATATGAACCAATATAAAAAAAAGCATTGCATTGCTGTTTTAATATATGCATTTTTAATACTGGTGTTAGTTTTGGCAACGCTGTTTGTGGAATATAAAGCTGTTATACTGTTATGCTATATAAGCGCAATACTTCTTGTTCTGCCGGGAGCCAAGCATTTGGTGGCAGTAATTGTAGTAATTGATTACCATACGCTTGACAGTCAGAGTATTGAGGACTTGGATGAACACACCAGAGATAAAAAGTTTGGCATTACTATTTATGATGTGACTCTTGCGTCTGAGGATGTCATTATGTACTCCCCATACATATATTTAGTGGAGGGAAAGCTCTATTGCCTTATGATTAACGTTACATCTAAGATTTCTACAGATATGGTAAAACAGTATTTGAATAAGATACTTAAAAATGCGGGATTTCCTATGGAGATTATAATGGTTCATAACATTAGTGAAATGAATAAGATTCTGGAAGAAATCAATTATTCTGAAGAAACCAATATGGAGTTTTTGGAGAAGGTGAAAAAACACATATTGATATATAATGTGTAACAAATGTAAGCTTTTGGCAAAGGTGTTAGACCAATGTTCCAAAAGCTTTATTAGATAGGAGAAGACTTCCATAGTTGTAATATGGCAGGTTCAACTTATAATGTATGATAAAGGAGTAATCTATGGCAACATGGAATTCCAGAGGACTTCGAGGTTCAACCTTGGAGCAGATGTTAAATTATACAAATGAACGTTTTCGCGAGTGCGGGCTGGCCTTGGTGAATAAAATCCCCACGCCTATTACTCCAATTAAGATTAACCAGTCAACAAGGCAGATTACCCTTGCATATTTTGAGGAAAAGAGTACTGTTGATTACGTTGGCGTAACACAGGGGCTTCCTATTTGCTTTGATGCAAAGGAATGTGCATCCGACAGGTTTTCACTTCAAAATATCCATACCCACCAGATACAGTATATGACGGAGTTTGAACAGCAGGGCGGAATCGGCTTTTTTATTGTCTATTTTAAAAAATATGAAAAATACTATTATCTTACCTTGCGCGAAGCGCATTACCATGTGGATAGAATGGATAAAGGCGGTTTAAAGCATATAAAATATGATGAGCTTGACAAGGATTATTTTATTCCTCTGGAGCATCAGGTGTATATAAATTATTTAAAGATTTTGCAAAAGGATATAAATAATCGTAATCTTTAATACTAAAGACTCGCCTTAGAGTCTTTGCGCGACCTAAACACAATAACCTAAGTTGACATGATAGATTATACTGTGTATAATAACAGATATTTTATTGTGCTACCAATCTAACCAATTAGCACTTTAAATCATTAAAGTTTACAATTGCCAAATATGAACATAGTATACATAATAATGATAAAAATGACATAAAAAGCATTTAAAAGCGAGGTATTTATATGAATGAAAGACTAATCCATACCCCAGAGGGCGTCAGAGATATTTATGGTGCAGAGTGCCGCAAAAAACGCGCTATTATGGACAAGCTTCAGGAGGTAATGCATTTGTACCACTATGATGAAATAGAAACTCCAACGCTTGAGTTTTTTGACATTTTCAGTGGGGATAAGGGAACTGCAATGAGCAGTGAGATGTACAAGTGCTTTGACAGAGAGAACAATACACTGGTTATGCGTCCTGATATGACGCCATCAATTGCAAGATGTGTTTCAAAATATTTTTCAAATGAAAAGCACCATATCCGTCTGTGGTATCAGGGACAGGCATTTAAAAATGTATCCCGTTTGCAGGGTAAGCTCAATGAATTTACACAGCTTGGCGCAGAGCTTATCGGAGATGACACTTCCGCTGCGGATGGGGAAATTGTTTCTATGATGATTGACTGTCTGCTTGCCGCAGGACTAAGCGAGTTTCAGGTAAGCATTGGACAGGTAGATTATTTTAAAGGTCTTGTAGAGGAGGCAGGTCTTGGCAAAGAGGCTATTTCAAAGCTAATAACAGCAATTCAAAACAAAAATACATTTGCCATTAAAAATATTTGTAAAGAGGAAGGTCTCAATGATACATTGTCAAGAGCATTTGTAGGAATGACAAATGAATATGGGGGATTGGAGATTTTACAGCGTGCAAAAGAAATGGTTTCAAATAAGAAATCCTTAAAAGCAATTGACCGTCTTGAAAAGCTTTATCACATTATGGAATACTATGATTATAATGGCTATATAAGTATTGATTTGGGGATGCTTTCTGAATATAAATACTATACAGGCGTTATTTTTAAAGGGTATACATATGGAAGCGGGGCTCCTGTGGTTACAGGTGGAAGATATAATGATTTGGTAAAACAGTTTGGCGTTGACGCTCCAAGCGTAGGATTTGCATTTCTGGTGGACGAGCTTATGATGGCGCTATTGCACCAGAAGGTTAGTGTTTTGGAAAAAGAAGCTGCTGTCATGATTTTATATGATACAAAATTAGAGCGGGAGGCTACTAAACTGGCAAAGCAGTTTAGAGGCAGAAAACAGGTGACGCAGCTTACAAGAAAATCTTCCAGAAGTACAATTGAAGAATATATTGGTCATTGCAAAAAGCATGGAATTACAAAGATGCTATGTATGCTTAAAAACGGGGAACAGGTAAAAGTGATTGACGTTGATAAAGGAACAGAAAATACAATAAAAATTTCTGAAATAACAGGAGGTGCATTATGAGGTATTTGACATTTGCACTGGCGAAGGGGAGATTGGCAAAGACTACCTTGAAGCTTTTAGAACAGATTGGCATTACCTGTGAGGAAATGAAGGACAAGGATACGCGTAAACTGATTTTTACAAACGAGGAGCTTAAGCTTAAGTTTTTTCTTGCCAAGGCTTCAGATGTCCCTACCTATGTGGAGTATGGCGCCGCCGACATTGGCGTAGTTGGTGAGGATACCATATTGGAGGAAGGACGAAACCTTTACGAGGTAATGGATTTAGGTTTTGGAAAATGCAGAATGTGCGTGTGCGGTCCGGAGTCGGCAAAAGAACTTTTAAACAGCCATGCCATGATTAGGGTAGCATCAAAGTATCCTGAGATTGCAAGGGATTATTTTCATAATATAAAGCAGCAGACAGTAGAGATTATAAAGCTTAACGGTTCGGTAGAGTTAGCGCCGATTGTGGGTTTGTCGGAGGTAATTGTTGATATTGTGGAAACGGGAACAACATTAAAGGAAAACGGACTTACAGTGCTTGAGGAGGTTTGCCCTCTGTCTGCCAGAATGGTAGTTAATCAGGTAAGCATGAAAATGGAACAGGAAAGGATACAGGCTTTGATTGAAAAGCTGTCAGAGGTTTAAACGTTATAAATAGTAGGAGGATTAAAAATGCGTACATTAGAAGTTAAAGAAGGCTCCATTGAAGGAATTTTGGAGGATTTGTTAAAGAGAAGCCCTAACAATTATACAGAATATGAGGCAACCGTTAAGGAGATTTTAGATGATGTAAAGGAGAAAAAGGACGAGGCAGTATTTGCCTATACAAAAAAGTTCGATAAGGCGGATATAAGCGCAGCTAATGTTGAAGTGACAGAAGCAGAGATTGCCGAGGCTTATAAAGAGGTGGATGAGTCTCTTATAGAGATTATTAGAAAATCATTAAAAAATATTAGGAGTTTCCATGAAAAGCAGCGTCAGAACAGTTGGTTTGACGCCCAGCCAAACGGAACGCTTTTGGGGCAGAAGGTTACTCCTTTGAATAAAGTGGGAGTTTATGTGCCGGGAGGAAAGGCAGTGTATCCATCATCGGTTCTTATGAATATTGTGCCGGCGAAAGTGGCAAATGTATCTAACATTTTCATGTGTACTCCTCCGGATTCCAGCGGCAAGGTATGCGCAACGACTTTAGTAGCCGCAAGGGAAGCGGGTGTGGACAGGGTGTTTAAATGTGGAGGAGCTCAAGCTATTGCAGCAATGGCGTATGGAACTGAATCAATACCTAAAGTGGATAAGATTGTCGGCCCGGGCAATATATTTGTTGCGCTGGCAAAGAAAGCAGTATACGGACATGTCAGCATTGATTCTATTGCAGGCCCCAGCGAGATTATGGTGATTGCCGATGAAAGCGCAAACGCACATTATGTAGCTGCCGATTTATTAAGCCAAGCGGAGCATGACGAGCTTGCAAGCGCAATTTTAGTTACTACAAGCAAAGAAATTGCCGGACAGGTGGAAAGAGAAATCGACGAGTACTTAAAGGTACTTTCCCGTTCAGAGATAATTAAAAAGTCTCTTGACAATTATGGATATATACTGATTGCAAAAGATTTAGACGAGGCGGTTGAGATTGCAAATGAAATTGCCTCTGAGCATTTAGAAATTGTGACAAGAGATCCTTTTTATGTTATGACAAAAATTAAAAATGCCGGAGCTATTTTCTTAGGGGAATACAGCTCTGAGCCATTGGGGGATTATTTTGCCGGCCCAAATCATGTACTTCCCACAAATGGAACTGCAAAATTTTTCTCACCGCTTAGTGTAGATGATTTTATAAAAAAATCAAGTGTTATATACTACAGCAGTGAAGCATTGGAGCCGGTCAGCAAGGATATTATTGCATTTGCTGAATCGGAGCAGCTTACCGCCCATGCCAATTCCATCAGGGTACGGTTTGAGCAGCAGTAAAATTAAAGGCTTCATAATAACTATATCTGGAAAAATATGGCTATTGGTAGACAAAAGCCATATTTTTTTGTATACTGTAACGAGGTGTGTTTTAACATATCAATCTATTATAGAAAAGAGTGGTGCATATATGGCAGAGAGAAAGATTAGTCTTGTTCGTAAGACTACGGAGACGGATATCCGTTTGGATTTGAACCTTGATGGGAGCGGGAAATCAACAGTCAATACGGGCATAGGATTTTTTGACCATATGCTGGCAAGCTTTGCAAAACATGGACTGTTTGATTTAAAGGTAACGGTTAAGGGCGATTTGGTAGTGGACTGCCACCATACCATTGAGGATACCGGAATTGTATTAGGGCAGGCAATCCGCAAATGCTGCGGCGACAAAAAGGGGATAAAGAGATTCGGCTCATTTTTGCTGCCTATGGATGATACGCTGGTTTTATGTGCCATTGATATATCGGGAAGACCATATTTATCCGAGGATTTCAGATTTACCACAGATAGGGTGGGGTATTTTGATACCGAAATGGTAAAGGAATTTTTTTATGCGATATCTTATAGTGCGGGAATGAATATTCATTTAAAGCATATGGATGGAGAAAATAACCATCATATTATTGAAGCTGCATTTAAGGCATTTGCAAAGGCGCTGGATGAAGCAACAACAATAGACAGCAGAATTGATTCTGTGCTTTCCACAAAAGGGACGCTGGAAGGGTAACAGTTTTTATCAGATTAGGCAATATAAAATACAAGTAAGGAGAGAAAGATATGGAATATACAAGGATTATCCCCAAATTAAGTTTAAGTAAGCCATTTCAAATGGCAGAGTATTACAATAATTGCGGAGCCGACGAAATTGCTTATTTTGACAGCGCTGCCTCAAAGGAGGGCAGGGAACCGGATATCCATTTAATAAAAAGTATTACAAGGTCTATTGATGTTCCGCTGTTGTATTGCGGAGGAATCAAAAACCTTGAAGATGTTAAAAAGGTACTTTATGCTGGAGCTGCTAAGGTATGCATTAAATCTGCTGCCATAAATAATCCTGATATTTTGAAGGAGGTAGCGGAACGTTTTGGTTCTGACCGTCTGATTGTCACAATTGATTTAGAGCAAAAAGGGGCGGAGAATTGGGCAAAAAAGGTACAGGCGCTTGGAGCCGGACAACTTCTTCTTATTGGAAATGATAAAGATAATTATATAAAAACTGCAAAAAAAGTTATTAAGGCGGTTAAAATTCCGGTTATTGCCTCCATTGCTTATGATAACAATGATGATGTAATTAAGCTTTTAGAAGAAACAGGAGCATCCTCTGTTTCTCTTTACACAGATGATGAAGTGGATATTATGGCATTAAAACAGGAATGCGCTTCTAATCATATTGAGGTCAATACCTTTGAAAGCTCGCTTTCATTTGACACATTTAAAACAGATAATGAAGGTTTAATTCCTACAATTGTGCAGCATTATAAGACTAATGAAGTTTTGATGATGGCATATATGAATAAGGAATCCTTTAATAAGACTATTAAAACAGGAAAAATGACTTATTGGAGCAGGAGCCGCAAAGAGCTTTGGACAAAAGGAGAAACAAGCGGACATTACCAGTATGTGAAGTCTCTTACTATTGACTGTGATAAAGATACTATTCTTGCAAAGGTTGCCCAAGTGGGAGCAGCATGTCATACCGGCAGCCCTACATGCTTTTTTACTGACCTTTTGAAGAAGGAATATGATGATACCAATCCTCTTACAGTATTTGAGGATGTATATAATGTAATTTTAGACCGTAAGGAGCATCCAAGGGAAGGCTCTTATACTAACTATCTTTTTGACAAGGGAATTGACAAGATACTTAAAAAGGTAGGAGAGGAATGTACAGAGATTGTAATTGCCGCCAAGAATCCGGATGCGGAAGAGATAAAGTATGAGATTTCGGATTATTTGTATCATTTAATGGTGCTTATGGCTGAACGCGGAATAACATGGAAGGATATTACAGACGAGCTGGCTGAACGTCGTTAAACTAGGAGGATATGTAAACATGAAAAAATATGGAGTCAACGAATTAAGAGAAATGTATTTATCATTTTTTGAGAGCAAAGATCATTTGCGTATGAATAGTTTTTCATTAGTTCCACATAATGATAACAGTTTGTTGTTAATTAATGCAGGTATGGCGCCTCTGAAGCCATATTTTACAGGACAGGAGATTCCTCCAAAGAAGAGAGTCACTACATGTCAGAAGTGCATACGTACCGGTGATATTGAAAATGTCGGTAAGACTGCAAGACATGGTACATTTTTTGAAATGCTTGGCAATTTTTCATTTGGAGATTATTTTAAGAAGGAAGCAATTGCATGGAGTTGGGAGTTTTTAACAGAGGTTGTAGGTCTTGATAAGGAGCGATTATATCCTTCTGTCTATGAGGAGGATGACGAAGCATTTGACATTTGGAATAAGGACATCGGAATTGATGCAGAACGTATAAGTCGTTTTGGTAAGGAGGATAATTTTTGGGAGCATGGCGCGGGACCATGCGGACCATGTTCTGAGATTTACTATGACAGAGGTGAAAAGTATGGATGCGGCAAGCCGGACTGTAAAGTAGGATGCGATTGTGACCGCTATATAGAGGTGTGGAATAATGTATTTACCCAGTTTAATAACGATGGTAAAGGTAATTATGAAGAACTGGCTGCTAAGAATATTGATACAGGTATGGGCTTAGAGCGTCTGGCGGTGGTTGTACAGGATGTAGATTCCATTTTTGATGTAGATACTATACAGGCGCTTCGCAATAAAGTGTGCGAATTTTCGGGAAAAACTTATCAGGAAAACTATAATGACGACGTATCCATACGTTTAATTACTGATCATATACGTTCGGCAACATTTATGATTTCTGATGGTATTATGCCTACGAACGAGGGACGCGGATATGTATTGAGACGCTTGATTAGACGTGCCGCAAGACATGGTAAAAAGTTAGGTGTTTCCGGCAATTTTTTAGCAAAGCTTTCAGAGACGGTTATTGAAGGTTCTAAGGATGGCTACCCTGAGCTTGACGAAAAGAAGGCATTTATATTTAAGGTGTTGAATCAGGAGGAGGAGCAGTTTAACAAAACCATTGATCAGGGATTGTCAATTTTAAATGAATATGCAGAGGAATTAAAGTTATCGGGGAATAAAGAGCTTGCTGGAGATAAAGCATTTAAATTATATGATACTTATGGATTCCCGATTGACTTAACTACTGAGATTTTAGAGGAAAAGGGTTATACTATTGATGAGGCCGGTTTTGACAAATGTATGCAGGTACAGAAGGATACTGCAAGAAAGGCAAGAAAAACTACAAATTACATGGGAGCCGATGCAACTGTTTATGATGAGCTTGACACTTCTATTACAAGCAAATTTGTGGGATATGACAGACTTAATCATAATTCAGAGATTGTAGCGCTTACAACAGATGCAATTGTAGAGGCGATTGCAGAGGGAGATAAGGCTGCTATTATTGTAAACGAAACTCCATTTTATGCGACAATGGGCGGACAGCAGGGTGATACCGGTTTGATTACTACTGACGGAGGGCGTTTTGTTGTTTCTGATACTATCAAACTAAAGGGAGACAAGATTGGCCATATCGGAATCGTAGCGGAGGGTATGTTTAAGGTTGGTGATAAAGTCACCTTGACAGTTGACGAATCGAAACGTAATAATACATGTAAAAACCACAGTGCGACACACCTGTTACAGAAAGCGCTAAAAACAGTGCTTGGAGACCACGTACAGCAAAAAGGCTCGTTTGTTGCACCGGATCGTTTGCGTTTTGATTTTTCGCATTTTTCCCATCTGACAGAGGAGGAACTTGTCAAGGTGGAGAAATTGGTAAATGACGCCATTGCAAAGGATTATATAGTTGATACGAAAGAAATGTCCATTGACGATGCAAAGAAAAGCGGCGCTATGGCTCTATTTGATGAAAAATATGGCGATATAGTCAGAGTGGTTGATATGGGAGGTTATTCCATCGAGCTTTGCGGTGGAACTCATGTAAGTAATACAGCGGCTATCAGCCGGTTTAAGATTTTATCAGAGACGGGAATTTCATCCGGAGTGCGGCGTATTGAAGCGTTGACCGGAGAAGGCGTTATGTCATATTACAGTGAGATGGAGGACGTTCTAAAGGAGGCGGCTAAGGCGGCCAAGTCAGAACCTCTTAAGCTTAAGGATAAAATTATTTCTTTAGAGAGGGAGCTTAAAGAATTAAAGTCAGAAAATGAGTCGTTAAAGAATAAGCTTGCAGGAGAGGCTGTAGGAGATGTTATGGAAAGTGTTACAGATGTTAAAGGGGTTAAATTCCTGCCTGTATCAGTAAAGGATGTGGATATGAACGCTCTTAGGAATCTTGGAGATCGTTTAAAAGAGAAGTTAGGTGAAGGAGTTATTCTTCTTGCCAGCAGCCAGGGGGCAGACAAGGTAAATCTGGTTGCAATGGCAACTGATTCTGCAATGAAGCAGGGAGTTCATGCAGGAAATCTTATTAAAGCTGTGGCGTCAAAGGTTGGCGGCGGCGGCGGCGGACGTCCTAATATGGCACAGGCCGGAGGCAAAAATCCACAAGGCATAGATGATGCTTTAAAAGAAGCAATTACAGTATTAGAGGGACAATTATCATAATGAAGTTTAAAACATTTTTTATAATTTTTCTATTTTTCTGCGCCGCATTTGTCGGCGCAGGTTTAGGTTTTGTGAAAGTCTATGAACAGAAGCAGGAGCATAACGTTATTATTATTCCGAATGTATCTGCATTTTCTCAGGTAAATGAAAATATTTACACATATTTAAAAACAGGTACTAATGGCTCGTTGTGTTTATCCGGTAACATACAATTTGATAACAGCATTTTATTAAACAGCTATGATGGCACATGGAAAAATTTTAATGGCGATGATATTTTATCATACATGAATGATTACATTTCCTCACAGGGATGCTTCGTAGGCAGCGTTGACGGAGTATTTGCAGGAGAGGGTAAAAGTCCGGGGGCAGACGAGGCGTTTGGTTATTCGGGGAAAAGCAGCTACAATGCTCCTGATGTTTTTGCAGATATGCTTGGGAGCTCAGGTGTAGACATGCTTGCAATGGCGAATAAACATGCCTATGATGGTAATTTCAGCGGAATAGCTGCCACAAAGAAAACTCTCAGCAGGGCAAATATAACTCCTGTGGGAATATTTCAGAATAAGGATGACATTTATGATTATGAAGCCTTTGATATTGGAGAAATTACCTTTGGAATATATTCATATACTGAAGATTTGAAGTGGAAACCCAGCGGTAATCATGACTATGCAGTTCATCAAATTGATTTGAAGGATGAAAAGCAGGTAAATGAACTTTGTGAACTGATTGATAAAAATTCACATCTGGGAGTTGATATTTCCTGCGTGTATATTTATTTTAAGAAAAATGCTGCCGGCAGAATTGATAATAAGCAGAAAGAGGCAGTCGACAGGCTTATAGCAGCCGGCGCAGATATTATAGTTGGAGCTAATCCTGACATTGTTGAGCCTATAGAAATTCGCTATAATAAGAAGGGTGGAAAAGAAAAATATCAGTTTGTCATGTATTCTTTAGGCAATTTTATTACAGGGCAAACAGGGAAAGTTGGTAATATAACCAGAAACACAGGAGTTGTTGCCAGATTTTCTTATGATGAGGATAATACGGGAGTGTATTTAGACGGTGTTTCTTTTCTCCCAACCTATTGCGTATCTTATCCTACTATGCATGATGAAGAGGATGCCGGTAATCATGTCAAAGTATTTTCCATTCCTGAGGTTTATGAGTACATGGAAGCGGGAGGCGTTACTAAATCACTTGTAAGCTCCACTTATCCTCAACCAAAACGAGACAGAGGAGGGCATGATTCTACCACTGAAGCGCCGCCGGCAGCCGCTACTGAGGAGGCGTCCAGTGACGCCGCTTCTACGGAGGAGGTTTATACAGAGACTCCTGCTACAACAGAAACATCTACTGAAGAAATTACTACAGAGGAAATTGTTCCCGATGGTATTACAAAGAAACTGATGCCATTTTACATCAGAACGTCAGCAGTGGGAGAAAAGGAAAACGAACCTTATGAGGACGAACGCTATACGTCAAATCTTACAAAAGGAGATTTTTCATATATAAAAGGGGCTTATAGCACAATTATAAACAGATTGCTTGGTAATACAGACTTTCAATATGAATACAAGGATGGCTGGTTCTTCCTGAAAATGAAATAAATGTGAAATAATTTTCGTTTTGGTGTTGACGTAAGAAAATTTTATGATATAATTTAGTTTAGTGCTAAGAAATAATACCCAAACAGTTGTATTGGATTGGCACTTTTGCAGCTTGCAACTGGAGGGAGGTTAGGTGAGAAGATGTCAAACGTTGTAGTTAAAGAAAATGAAACGTTAGAGAGTGCTCTTCGCAGATTTAAGAGAAATTGTGCGAAAGCTGGAATCCAGCAAGAGATTCGCAAAAGAGAGCATTACGAAAAGCCAAGCGTAAAACGTAAGAAAAAGTCTGAAGCAGCTAGAAAACGCAAGTATAAATAGTATTTCAGTGAATAAGAAGGTGTTTTACACCTTCTTTTTTTCTGTGTTTTAAATTATCTTATAACTCTTATTCCTAAATATAGAAGTTTATGGTATTAATACAGGCATATTCTTCATATATTGTAGAAAAGAAAAATGGGGAAAAATATGAAAAAATTGACTCCTGCTAAGGTTGAACAGCGGGTTTCGGATACATTTTCACTGCCCAAGGATGTTGTGCTGGGGCTTTTTAATATGCATATACTAGGTAATCAGGAACTGATTTTAGAAAATTATAAAGGAATACTAAAGTGTGAGGAGGAGCTGATTGTTGTTAAAACCAAAAAATCAGTTATTTCCATTAATGGAAAAAATCTGGTTATTGATTATTATACAGAAAGAGAAATGAAGGTGAAGGGAGCCATAAAACAAATATCCTTTGAATAAGAGGTAGCTATGATTTCATTCTTAAAGTTTATTCGCGGTTACGTAGTCCTGTCACTTGCAGGGCCTATGGTTACTCGCTTTTTAAACCAGTGTATCAGCCAGAAGCTGTTGTTTTGGAACATAAAAAGGGTGGAGGACTCTGTTTTAGTATGCGTAAGCCGTAGTTCTCTGGGTAAGATAAAGGATATAAGCAAAAAGACAAGTACTAAAATTGAAATCGTAAAAAGATGCGGTCTTCCATATTTATTTAAAAAATACAAAAAGCGATCTGTCTTTCTCTTTGCATTTCTCATTTCCCTGATTATGCTTTATATTATTTCTCTTTTTCTATGGGATATAACAATTGAAGGAAATGAAAGCTATAAAAAAGAAGAAATCATGAAATTTATTACAAGCGAATATGCTCATGGCGGTCAGAGACTTTCAACGATTAAGCCTTTGGTGCTGGAGGAAAGACTTAGAACTCATTTTGACAAATTTGCATGGGTAAGCTGTGAAATAAAAGGAACCAGACTTATTGTCCATATAAAGGAAACTGTTCCTCTTGCAAAGACGCATAAGGAAACAGCTCCTTGTGACTTAATTGCTAACAAGGAGGGTATTATTACTTCTATTATAACTCGTTCCGGTACTGCTTTAGTTGAACAGGGCAATACTGTAAAGAAGGGAGATGTACTGATATCAGGAGTAATTTCATATCAAAATGACAGCAAGGAAGTATATGAGGAGGCCTATGTGCCGGCTGATGGGGATATAAAATGCAAAACGGTATATGATTATAATGACAGTATTCCTTTGGACTACTATGAAAGAACGCCTATTAAACGCTATCATACAAGTTATAAAATAAATTTATTCGGCAGTTCATGGGAATTGTTTGCAATTGATAATTCAAAGCAGGAGTATATTTTAAAAGACAAAAAATATCAATTTAAATTGGGAAAAACGTTTTATTTTCCGGTTTCTGTCGAGCGAAGGCAGTATTTTTCCTGCAAAATTACACAAAAAAGGTATACAAACGAGGAGGCTAAATCCCTTGCAAAAGCTCATTTAGAAAAGTTTTGTGATAATTTATGTAAAAAGGGGGTAGAAATAGTTGAAAATAATGTTACAATAAAGATATCTGGTGAAAATTTATCTAGTTCCGGTAA
Organism: uncultured Lachnospiraceae bacterium; assembly: GCA_947626505.1. Taxonomy (GTDB): domain Bacteria; phylum Bacillota; class Clostridia; order Lachnospirales; family Lachnospiraceae; genus NC2004. The sequence goes on along the minus strand of CANQSN010000002.1, from coordinate 20,386 downwards.
GCTTGTGGTAATTGAACCCATTGGCAAGATAGCGTTAATTGACACCAAGAAAAGAGAGAGGGATAAGGCAAATGAACAAAGTAGAGAGACTGATTAAAATTTCCGATTCTCATATTCAGAATGTATTTGGACGTTATGATTCATACATGAAGAAAATGGAAAATGAGCTTTCTGTATCTATGGTATTTCGCGACGACCTTTTAAAGATTATCGGTGAAGAGTCTGACGTAATAAGAGCCATAAAGGTAATTAAAGAGCTGCTTATTTTATCGGAGCGTGGAAACGACATTACAGAGCAGCAGGTTGATTATGCATTGTCTTTAAGCAAAGAAGAGAATGAGCAGGAGATTGTAGAACTTGATAAAGAGGTAATATGCCATACTGTATTAGGCGGCGCTGTTAAGCCTAAAACCATTGGTCAGAAAAAATATGTTCAGGAAATGAAGAATAAAATGATTGTATTTGGCGTAGGACCTGCTGGAACCGGTAAAACTTATCTTGCTATGGCATTGGCAATTACAGCTTTTAAAAATAACGAAGTCAACAGAATTATTTTAACCAGACCTGCCATTGAAGCTGGCGAGAAGCTGGGCTTTCTTCCGGGTGATTTGCAAAGCAAGGTGGATCCATACTTAAGGCCTCTCTATGACGCGCTGTATCAGATTATGGGAGCGGAGACATTCCAAAAAAATATGGAAAAAGGACTTATTGAGGTTGCGCCTCTAGCTTACATGCGCGGACGTACACTGGATAATGCATTTGTTGTTTTGGACGAAGCGCAGAACACTACTCCGGCACAGATGAAAATGTTTTTAACCCGCATTGGTTTTGGCTCTAAGGCTGTTATTACAGGAGATTTAACTCAGAAGGATCTTGCTCCTGATGCGAAATCAGGACTGGAGGTGGCGCTAAAGGTTCTTGGAAGGATGGATGAGATTGGTATTTGTCATTTGACAAGCACAGATGTTGTAAGGCATCCGTTGGTACAGAAGATTGTTAAAGCATATGAGGATTATGAGAAGAAGTCTTTAAGCAGCGCATCTAAGAATAATAAAAAGAATGGTACAGGAAAGACCAATGCTCAAAAATATAATAGATGATATACCGGTGAATAGTTATGGAATTGATGATAGAATATGAAGCATCAGCTTTGCTTGATTTTGATTATAAAAAAGTTATCACAGATATTGTAGAAGAGGCTTTATCAGAATATAAATTTCCTTTTGATTCAGAGATTTCCGTTACTCTTACAGATAATAAAAGAATTCAGGAAGTGAATGAGAGCTTTCGGGGAATCAATCAGCCGACAGACGTATTGTCATTTCCCATGCTGGAATATGAAATACCCGGAGATTTCAGTAATATTTCAGAGGAGGATACTGCATTTAATCCGGATACCGGTAATTTAATGCTTGGAGATATTATGATATCTGTGGATAAGGTTATTTCACAGGCTGAAGCCTATAATCATTCTGCGGTCAGGGAGTTAGCATTTTTAACTGCACATTCAATGCTGCATTTATTTGGCTTTGACCATATGGAAGATACTGAACGTATAGATATGGAGGCTCGTCAGGAGCTTCTGTTGAAAAATAAAGGATACACAAGAACTATGGTGTAGGAGGATAACAAAATGAAAAACATTATTAAAATACTGGTTGTAATGACATTGGTAAGTGCAATTCTTACAGGCTGCGGAGGCGAGATGGGAAGCGTGGACATGACAGTTCCGCCTACAGAGGGCAGCGCTGTATCGGGAGCTATCGAATATGATTTTGCTAAGGGTAAGGTTGTAAGCCTTCTGACCGGAGAACTGGTAGACGAGAAGGTAGCAAAAAACAGAGTTGTTACATGCATGATTAATAATATTGATGTGGCAATGCCTCAGTCAGGATTAAGCAGTGCAGATATCATGTATGAATGTGTTGTTGAAGGCGGAATTACACGTTTGATGGGAGTATTTCAGGATTATAAGAAGATTCCAAAGCTGGGACCGGTTAGAAGTGCAAGACATTATTATGTCGATTATTCTCATGAATATGACGCTATTTACACTCATTTCGGACAGACAAAGTATGCAGTTTCCGAGATGGAAGAGTTGGGAACTAATGAATTAAGTGGTCTGAGCGCATTGGGCAGCGTTATTTTTTATCGCGATAATTCAAGAGTGGCGCCTCATAATGCTTATACTGACGGTAAGAAGATAGTGGCCGGTATTAAAAAGTCAAAGTTTGAAAAAAATGTTACAATTACAGAACCAAGATTTAACTTTAACGTGGAACGTCAAAAACCTGACAGTGAAGATTCTAAAAAGGCAGGTACCGTCAATCTTACATTTAATGCATATTCCCATCCATATTTTAAATATAACAAAAAGGATGGATTATATTACCGATGGCAGTATGGCAACAAGCATATTGATGACCAGACAGGAAAACAGCTTGCCTATGAGAATATAATCGTGCAGTTTACAAAGTATTCCAACATCGACCGCAAGGGGTATCAGGATTTGGACTTAATTGGCAGTGGAAAGGGTTATTATATTACAGAGGGCAAGTATATACCTATAACATGGGAGAAAAACTCTTTAAATGAATATACCAATTATTATAACTCCAATGGCGATTCTCTTTCCGTTAATCCGGGAAAAACGTGGATTTGTGTATTCCCTGCTAATAATAAAAAAGGCGTTACATTTAGCAAGTGATTCAAAACTTTGCAGATGTGGTTTTCATGGCAAGCAAGTCTTTAAATAGAGAGGTTAATTATATGGATAATGCACAATTGATAGAATTGGCAAAGGAAGCAAGAAATTTTTCTTACGCCCCTTATTCTAAATTTCATGTAGGAGCCTGCCTTTTAACTAAGGGTGGAAAGACTTATACAGGATGCAACATTGAAAATTCCTCCTATGGCGCAACAAACTGCGCTGAGCGTACTGCTGTTTTCAAGGCAGTGTCTGAGGGAGAGCGCACATTTACAAAAATAGCTATAGTGGGAGAGAATAACGATGAACTTACATTTCCCTGCGGAATATGTCTTCAGGTTTTATGGGAATTTATGCCGGAGGGAATTGTAGTATTAGAAGGTCCTGATGGAATTGTAGAGTATCAGTTAAGGGATTTGCTTCCACATGGGTTTATATTGGATTAAAAAATGAAAGATAAAACGACATACATAATTATGTGATGAGAAGAGGTAAATATGAGTCAAAAGGAAAATTCTAATAATTTTATTGTACAGGGAGCAATTTTGGGAGTTGCGGCAATCCTTGTCAGGGTTTTAGGACTTCTGTATCAGATGCCTTTGACAAGGGTTATAGGTGATATGGGTAATGGTTATTACAGCTATGCTTATAACATTTATTCACTTGTTCTTTTGATTTCTTCATTTAGTATACCGCTGGCAGTCTCTAAGATTGTATCTGCCAGATTAGTAAAACATCAATTTAAGAATGCCCAAAGAGTACTTTATGCATCTTTGATTTATGTTATGGTAGTGGCGGGCATATGCGCTATTTTAACATTTGTGTTTGCTTCAAGGCTGTTACCTGACAGTCAGTCGGGGGCTGTTCCTGCGCTTAAGGTTTTGTGTCCTGTTATTTTTTTAGCAGGTATATTAGGTGTTTTAAGAGGCTATTTTCAAGGATATAACACCATGATTCCTACTTCATTTTCACAGATTTTAGAAGGAATTTTAAATGCGGTTATAAGTGTGCTGGCAGCATATATTTTAGTTATGCCCTATGCAGCGGGCTCAGTAAAGCGGGCTACCTATGGCGCTGTGGGAAGTACCCTTGGTACTGCTGCCGGAGTTGCTATCGGTCTTTTGTTCATGCTTTTTGTTTATGTGGCATACCGCCCGAGGATTGTTAGGCGTATACGCCATGACCGCCATAGAAAAACCGAAGATTATGGCGATATTTTTAAACTTATATTTGTTACCGTTACTCCGGTTCTTTTCAGTTCGCTGATTTACAATGTATGCCCTATTATTGACCAGACATTGTTTGCTAATATTTTAGAGGCAAAAAAGATTCATGGACAGGATATAAGCGTACTGCAGGGAATATATTCTGCTAAATATTTAAAGCTTGTCAGCGTACCGGCAAGTATTGCGGCCGCTTTGTCAAGCGCTATTATTCCGGCTATTACTGCCAATGTAGTAAAAAATAATCTTAAAGCAGCTAATCATAAGATAGATACAGCTATGAAGTTCACCATGCTTATTGCGTTGCCATCAACTGTTGGTTTGATTGTGCTTGCAAGGCCCATCATGCTTTTGTTTGGAAGGTCTACAACTCTGGTAGTGGCGGTTCATGTGTTGATTTGGGGTGCGGTTACAGTAATATTTAACTGTATTTCAACCTTGACCAATGCTGTTTTGCAGGGACTTGATGATATGAAGTCGCCGGTTATTCATGGTTTGATAGCGCTTACTGTGCACATTGCAGTAGTTATATATTTCCTCAATAAAAATTATGGAATATATGCATTGATTTTGGGAACTTTGGCATTTTCACTTGTAATATGGATATTGAATTGGATAGCCATTTATCGTATTACAGGTTATCGAAAGCTGTTTGGAAGCAAAGTGATTAATATTACATTGGCTTCTGTGGAAATGGGTTTTTGTACATTTTTCGTATATCAGGTATTTTATCTGCTGTTTGGGGAAGGAAAGGAATATATAGGACTCATTGCCGGAATAATTACTGCGCTGGCCAGCTACCTGCTTTTTCTTTATCTTTCAAATGCATTTACTGAAAATGATTATGAAATGCTGCCTATGGGAAATAAGATTCGTTCTCTTGGTATTAAGCTTCATTTGGTTGAAACCTACGACCACCCTTTCGAGGAAGAACTGGCAGAGATTTATGAGGAGCCTCCAAGACAAAAGCGTCCGCAAAAGAAGTTTATTTTCCGAAAACAGGAGGCAGAGGATATACCTTCAAATATTGATGAGATTCAGCAGAATTTATATGGTTCAGAAGTAAAACAGTCTAAAGAGGATGAATTATACAGCGCACATACAGAGCCTGTTTCTAAAAGTGATAGCGTTATTAATACGGGAGACGAGGTAGTTGCTTCTCTGCTTGCATCTATTCAAAAGGAATCGCCGGTATCGCCTTCTTCAGATACCAAGCCTTCAGAAGCGGCTAAACCTGTTAAGACTGTTGCGTCAAAAGAGTCCTCTAATGTAAAACAGACAGAACAGGAGGATACAGTTAAGCCTTATATAGAAAGAAATGCAAATGAAGCTTTAAAAAATGTTACGTCAGTTAAAACATCGCCTGCATTAAACGGGGCTAAAACAGAAACTGTAATTACTCCCATAAGGGAAGCTTCATCTGAGCAAAGCGCATTAAAATCTCACATTACGGATGATACAGAGCCGATTAATGTTTCTGAAATTTTAAAAAAGTTTCAGAAACAGGAGGATGATATTGAATTGTTGAGCTTAGATGACATTAATGAAGATACTACAAAGCAGACTTAACTGCTTATAATAATTTTGTATGTGAGAAGCTTGAGTTATATTATTTAAACGAAGATGTATTTGGGGAATTGTAAAATTATGTATAAATAAGTGAAAAGAGGTAACACTGAATACGAGGTGATATTTTATGAAGAAACGTATTAGTGTTGCCCTTTTTCTTATGATGGCATTGTTTTGCGCTGCATATGGATACAGCTTTCATTGGTATGAGAAAAGAGCAAACAGTATAAATGAAGAAATAAAGAATATTAAGGAAAATCAGGAGAATGTAATAGATGGAGAGATTGCAGACGGTAAAACTAATGCGGACAAGTATGCTGCGGCGGATAGTAACAAAACCGAGCAGGCTTTTAAAGATGGCTCTGCACAGGATAACAGCGACGACATAGTACATTCTTCTATTAATGCAGAAGATGTTGAAGCTTCAAGTAAGGTGCCTGATTGGAAATACTATGTGGTCTATTCTTCAGATAAGCTTACTGTGTATCTTAAGGATAAGGTTACTGTATTTGAGGAAACTGCTATTGATGAATCTCACATGACGTCTGAATATAAGGAAAAATTGATACGTGGAATATGTGTAAAGAATGAAGACGAGCTGTATTCATTGTTAGAATCCCTAAGCAGCTAAAGCTTTCTTATCAGATGGAAGACGACTTGTAAGCAAGTCTTAAATGAGAAATCACACTTTGCGCTTAAAGCTTTTTATATGCAAAGTTTGAGTTAAGAATAAAAATACAAAGGAAAGAGGTTTTTTAAATGTACAGGGATATTGCAAAATTGGTATTATACCGAGATTTGCCAAAGGATTGTATTTTATTTAGGTTGTCAAATATTTTTGAGGAATTTGATAAGGGACAATTTGACAAAGCGGATTTGACCACAAGGATTTATGTAGAAATTAAACGATTGTTAGATTTATCTACAAGCTATGGTTTTGATTGCAATTTATGGCATAATTATTTAACTTATATTTTAATTACAAATGAAAATTCATTTTCTCTTACCTGCGAAAAGGTGGGAGCAAATGATGGAACTGTTAATTATTTTGCAAAAAATGATTTCAGAATTTTTAAAAATTTGTTTAATTATGATTTTAAGCCGATTGAGGATGCTCTTAATATTGACTGTTTCTCTGTTATTTCCAATTATAAGGCTATTCCGAAAACTGAGCGGATGTACAACCACAATGTAAGTGAAAAGGTGCAGGCATTGAGCTTAAAGATTGAACAAGCTTTAGGGGAAGAAGATATTTTTACGCTTGTTACAGATTTCTATAAGAATTATGGCGTAGGAATGTTTGGATTAAATAAAGCATTTCGCTTAAAGGAGCATTCCCAAAATGTAAAATTTGTAGCAATAAACAATATGGATAAGGTGCTGTTAAAGGATTTAGTTGGCTACGAAATACAAAAGAAAAAGCTTATTGATAATACCAAGGCATTTGTGGAGGGCAGAGCTGCCAATAATGTGTTACTTTTTGGGGACAGCGGTACAGGTAAGTCCACATCTGTTAAAGCAATTATAAATGAGTTTTATGATCAGGGGCTTAGAATGATTGAAATTTATAAACATCAGTTTAAGGATTTATCCACAGTTATTTCCATGATTAAAAACAGGAATTATCGCTTTATAATTTATATGGATGATTTATCCTTTGAGGAGTTTGAGACGGAGTATAAGTTCTTAAAGGCTGTAATTGAAGGCGGGGTAGAGACTAAGCCGGACAATGTGCTTATTTATGCAACATCTAACCGCAGACATTTGATTAAGGAAACATGGAGTGACAGAAATGATATTCAAGTGGACAATGGAATGCATAAATCTGACACTATGCAGGAGAAACTGTCCTTAGTTAACCGCTTTGGTGTTACAATTTATTATTCCAAACCCAGTCAGAAGGAGTATTTTACAATTGTAAAAGAGCTTAGGAAGCATTATCCTATGATTACCATGTCAGATGAGGAATTATGCAATGAAGCTAACAAATGGGAGCTTAGCCATGGAGGTATTTCGGGGCGGACGGCACAGCAGTTTATAAATTATTTGGCAGGAATAGCTCCTGACAGCGGATGTAACTGACAGCGCCTGCACAGTTATATATCAGATGGGAGATGACTTTCACTTTTATAGGCGGCGAGTAACATATTGGAGGATTATTATGGTATATGATTGTATTATAGTCGGAGGCGGAGCTGCCGGAATTACCGCAAGCATTGAGCTTGGGCGTAAAGGTTATAAGGTTTTATTAATTGAGCAGCTTAAGGAGCTTGGTAAAAAGCTTTATGCTACAGGAAACGGAAGATGTAATTTTACTAATTCCCAATATGACGAAACTAGTTTTCGCGGCGATTCTGCATTTGCCAATAGGGTGTATGAACAGTTTACATATGTAAATACGATAACGTTTATGAGAAGTATTGGGATTCTTGAGCAGCAAAAGCAGGGATACTATTATCCTTATACTAATCAGGCTAAAACGGTGGTGAACGCCATGATTAACGCGCAGTCAAAGGATAATGTTACTTTATGTACGGACAGAATTGTAAAAGAAATAAAGCTAACAAAAAAACATATATACCATGTGACCACATCTTATGGAAAATATGATGCAAGATGTGTTCTTTTAGCATGCGGCGGAAAAGCGTCGGTATATTTTAAGCGCGAACCTTATAATGGATATAAACTGGCGGAAAGCTTAGGACATACCATAATATCAACATTTCCGGCGCTATGCGCTTTGCATATACCAAACGGGAAAGCTTTCAATTGGAAAGGTCTTCGAGCAAGAGCCGCTTTATCGCTATATGAGGGCAAGAAAATGAAAAATCATATATATGCAAAAAGCGATGGCGAGGTGCAGTTTACAGAAAAAGGTATTAGTGGAATTCCGGTTTTTCAAATCAGCCGATATGCTAATGAGCTTCTTAAACAGAATAAAGAAGTATACATAAAACTTGATTTTCTTCCGGATTACAGTGTGAAGGATTTGGCGGCTATGTTAAACCAGACAAAATTTGAGAGTGATGCTACCGTACTAAATTACTTGTCAGGCTATATAAGTTATCCTTTGTGTGATTTGGTATGTAAACGTTCCGACGTGGACAAAGAGAAACCGATTCTCACGATTACTGATAAAGAATTTGACAGTATAATTAATATTGTCAAGGGATTTGTTGTGGAAATAACTGGAAGCGAGGATTTTGACCATGCTCAGGTAACTGCCGGAGGAGTGGATACTGCCGGAATTTCTTCGGATACGATGGAATCTGTTTTAAGCCCGGGGTGCTTTTTTGCCGGAGAAATACTAAATGTTGACGGTACCTGCGGAGGATACAATCTGCAATTTGCATTTAGCAGCGCTATGGTAGCGGCTAGAGGAATAGAAAAAAGAATTAAAATGCTTAGGGCGGCGGAAGGTGTTGAGTTAGGTGATTAGAATAAATGAGATTAAGCTTGATGTGGGACACAGTGAGGAAGAATTAAGAAGGGCAATTGAGAAAAAATTAAGGCTTTATAACAGGAATTTTACATATGAGCTTGTAAAAATGTCCTATGACTGTAGGATAAAACATCCGCTTAAGGTTGTTTATTCTGTGGAGATAAGGCTTGATTCTGACAGTGAAGAGGAGAAGCTTGTCAAGAAGATTAAAAATAAAAATATTATGTCAACTAAAAGAGTTGAATTTAATCCAATAGTTAAAAATGTTCCTTCATTTGACAGACGGCCTATTGTCATAGGTACCGGACCGGCAGGTTTGTTTTGTGGATATATATTAGCGCTAAATGGTTTTAATCCAATTTTATTGGAACGGGGGAAATGCGTGGAGGAGCGTTTTAAGGATGTGGATGCCTTTTGGCAGGAGAAAGAGAAGCTTAACCCTGATTCAAATGTACAGTTTGGAGAAGGCGGGGCGGGAACATTTTCCGATGGGAAATTAAATACTTCTGCAAAGGATAAAAACGGACAGCAGCGTTTTATTCTAAAAAGCTTTGTAGAATGCGGCGCACCGGAGGACATTCTTTATCTTTCAAATCCGCATATAGGAACAGATTATTTAAAAAATGTAGTTAGTAATTTGCGGAAAAAAATTATTGCTCTCGGCGGCGAGATACATTTTTCTTCTAAAGTTGTCGATTTTATTATGGATAAAAACGGTATAGAGATAAAAGGGGTGGTATTGGAGGATGGAAGTAAGCTTCTAGGCGACCATGTAGTACTGGCCATTGGACACAGTGCAAGAGATACATTTGAAATGCTTTTAGATAAGGGGGTACATATTGAGCAAAAACCATTTGCAGTCGGAATCCGAATAGAACATCCCAGAACACAAATTGACGCACTGCAGTATAAGGAGCATTATGGAAAGGTTAAACTTCCTACAGCTAATTATAAAATGACGTATCATGCCAGCAACAAAAGGAGTGTTTTTACATTTTGCATGTGTCCGGGCGGGTATGTTGTCAATGCATCCTCGGAAGAAGGATGTATAGTAGTTAATGGTATGAGCAACCATGCGCGTATGGCCGACAATTCTAATAGCGCAGTTGTTGCCAGCGTTACTCCGGATGATTATAAAGGAGAGTCTCCGCTTGCAGGAATTGATTTTCAACGTCAGTTAGAGCAGGCTGCATTTATTGAAGGAAAGGGACGAATTCCGATACAGCTTTTTGAGGATTTTAAAAATAATACTGTATCAACGGAATATGGAGGAGTTAAAGCGTGTACTAAGGGCGCGGTCGCTTTTGGTAATATTAGAAGATGTCTTCCGGAAAGCATTTCATCCGCTATAATTGAGGCTGTATGCGCATGGGACAAAAACATGCCGGGATATGCAAGAGCAGATTCGTTGGTTTTAGGAGTGGAAAGCCGGACTTCTTCGCCTGTTAAGATTGTTCGCAATAAAGAATTAAACAGTAATATTAAGGGACTTTATCCATGCGGCGAGGGGGCTGGGTATGCGGGAGGAATTATGTCCGCAGCGCAGGATGGAATAAGGGTGGCTATGGCAGTGATAAAGGCATGATATATGCTATACTATTTGTCTAAACAAATTTTTGAGTAGTGAAAAATAGTAAAATGTGTTATTATTGAATTAAAATAAAAGATACAGGAGACAGCTATGGATTACAGGAAACAGTTAGTTAATAGAAAAAAGATTGTAATTAAGGTCGGTTCCTCTACTCTAGTGCATGAGGAAACCGGAAATATAAATTATAACAAGCTGGAACGCTTGGTGCGTATTCTGTGTGATATTAAGAATCAGGGCAGGGATGTTATTCTAGTTTCCTCCGGTGCAATTGGAGTTGGATTTAAATCCTTAGGGTTATTAAAAAAGCCTAAGACCTTATCGCTAAAACAGGCTTGTGCTGCAGTAGGGCAAGGGCAGCTTATGATGATTTACCAGAAGTTATTTTCTGAATACCATCAGACTACCGCTCAGGTGCTTCTTACAAAACGGGTATTAACCAATGACAAACGTCGTATGAATGTAGTTAATACATTTAATGAGCTTATGCAATTGGATGTTATTCCTGTCGTAAATGAAAATGATACCGTATCTACCCATGAGATTGAATTTGGAGATAATGATACTCTATCGGCAGTAGTGGCTAATCTTGTGGAAGCTGATTTACTTATTCTTTTATCAGATATTGACGGGTTGTTTACAGATGATCCCAGAAACAATCCTAACGCTCGTTTAGTTAGTGTTGTAGAGGATATGACAGAGGATATTGTAAAGATGGCAAAGGATTCAGATACTGCCTTTGGAACCGGCGGAATGATAACTAAGTTTCAGGCGGCAAGGATTGCTAACAGCTCCGGCTGTGATATGGTTATTGCCAACGGTGAAGATGTAAGCGTTTTAAACAGTATTATTAACGGTGAGGATGTAGGCACTTTATTTGTGCGTAATAAGTTAAATGATTTTGATATGAAGCATTTCCTTAACGATTGACGGAGGGCAGGATGGACGAGAAGAAGATTGCACGTATTAACGAGTTATATCATAAAATGAAGACTTCGGAATTGACAGAGGAAGAAAAATCCGAACAGGCTGCTCTTAGAAGGGAGTATATCAATTCAATAAAGACAAATTTAAAAAATACTTTGGATAATGTCAAAGTAGTAAATAAAGACGGTTCGATAGAGGAGTTAAAAAAGAAAGATGTTCACTAAGGACGCAATAAGAGAACAAATTAAATCGCAAAGGCTTCGTCTTACAAAAGAGGAAGTAAAAAGGGCAAGCGCCGCTTGTACTGCAAGACTTTTATCGTTAGCTGAATATCAGGAATGTCAAACTATTTTAGTTTATTCTGCTATTCAAAATGAAATTGATACAACTGCTATTATTAAGAATGCATTAGATAATAAAAAGACAGTTGGCCTTCCTGTTTCCTATGACGATGGAAAAATGGAGTTTTATTCAGTATTTGATTTGTCGCTGCTCTCACCGGGAAGATTTGGAATACTGGAGCCTCCCGAAAGCATTTTAATTGAGCCCGTTAGGGATGCTATGATTTTTCTTCCGGCAGTAGCATATGATAAACGTAAAAACAGAATTGGGTATGGTAAAGGATACTATGACCGATATATGGAGAGATATCCAGATTTGTATGCAATTGGTCTGGCTTACGATTTCCAAGTTGTAGATTCCTTTGAAACGGAGGACTACGATAAGCCGGCTGATATTATTATTACAGATACGCAGATGATATTGTGAATAATGAAAGGAGACAGATATGTTAGATATAATCGGAAAGAATGCAAGAGAAGCGGCATTTGTGCTTGGTAAAACTTCAACAATTAAAAAAAATGAGGCGCTGGTAAAAATATCAGAAGCATTGAATGATAATGTTGATGAGATTTTAAAGGAGAATGAAAAAGATATTGCAGCAGCATTAGAAAATAAAATGAAGGCTTCACTGGTGGACAGACTGCGGCTTACTAAGGAACGGATAGAGGGAATTGCATTGGGGGTTAAACAGGTTTCTGAGCTGGAGGATCCTGTGGGAGAAATTCTGGGAATGAAGCTTAGGCCAAATGGTCTTAAAATTGGCCAAATGAGAGTTCCGCTAGGAGTTATTGGAATCATTTATGAATCTCGTCCTAATGTGACTGCAGATGCATTTTCATTGTGCTTTAAAGCTGGAAATGCTGTAATTTTAAGAGGCGGCTCTGATGCCATTAATTCCAATCTTGCCATTGGTAATGTTATTTCCAATGTTCTTAAACAGGAGGGACTTCCAGAAGCAGCCATTCAGGTTCTTTCAGATACTTCGAGAGAAACCGCCACAAAGCTTATGAAGATGAACCAATATATCGATGTGCTGATTCCAAGAGGTGGAGCAGGCTTAATTAACAGCGTTGTTAAAAATGCTACTGTACCAGTGATTGAGACGGGAACCGGAAACTGCCATGTATATGTAGATGAAAGCGCAGATATTGATATGGCATGTAATATTGTATTTAACGCAAAAACCCAGCGGCTTGGAGTGTGCAATGCCTGTGAATCCCTTGTGGTTCATAGCGCCATTGCAAAACAATTTATAAGGGCAATAGCTGCGAGGCTTAATGAAAAGGGAGTGGAGATTCGTGGAGATGAGGTATGTCGTTCTATTGCAGACAACATAATTCCTGCCACTGAAGAAGACTGGGGAACGGAATATTTGGATTCTATTATTTCTGTTAAAACAGTAGACTCTTTAGATGAGGCAATTACGCATATTAACAAGTATAATACAAAACATTCCGAAACTATTGTGACTAAGGATTATGCAAATGCTGAACGTTTCCTTAAAGAGATTGATGCTGCCTGCGTGTATGTAAATGCTTCCACGCGCTTTACTGATGGATTTGAATTCGGATTCGGAGCGGAGATTGGAATCAGCACACAGAAGCTGCATGCCAGAGGGCCAATGGGGCTGCTTGCATTAACCACTACCAAATATATAATCTACGGTGATGGTCAGATTCGTGAGTAGAAAACAAAGCGTCGGCAAGCGCTCATTGTAATTCAAACAGAAGGGACAATGTTTAATAATATGGATAATAAATCAGATATAAACAATATATCAATAGAGGCTCTTAAAAATATTAATCTTGATGATGTAAATCTTGATATGCCTGTTCCGGATACTGAGCCCGGGCGTCAATATTATTTTATGGGAAAATGCAAACAGCTTGTAAAGAATATAAGTGATGAAATCGGAAGACCTCTTAGATATTATATAAAAACCTTCGGCTGTCAGATGAATGCCAGAGACAGCGAAAAGCTTACCGCTATTTTAGAATGTCTTGGGTATGAAGAAGCTGAAGAAGGAGCCTGTGATTTTATTCTTTATAATACCTGTACTGTAAGGGAAAATGCTAACCAAAAGGTTTATGGGCGTCTTGGACATTTAAAATCCCAAAAGCGCGATAATCCTTATATGATAATAGGATTGTGCGGGTGTATGATGCAGGAGGCCCATGTGGTAGAAAAAATATGTAAAAGCTATCCCTTTGTAGATTTAATATTTGGCACTCATAATATTTTCAAATTTGCAGAACTATTATATTACCGGTTACAATCAGGCAATCAGATTGTTGATATTTGGGAGAATACAGACCAGATTGTGGAGGAGCTTCCAAGCAGACGTAAGTTTCCTTTTAAGGCCGGAGTTAATATTATGTATGGATGTAATAATTTTTGCAGCTATTGCATTGTACCCTACGTAAGAGGTCGGGAGAGAAGCAGGGAACCAAAAGCCATTTTACGTGAAATTGAACATCTTGTAGAGGATGGCGTAGTAGAGATAATGCTGTTAGGACAGAATGTAAATTCCTACGGAAACGGACTTTGTGAGCCAATAAATTTTGCCGAATTACTTAAAGAGGTAGATAAGATAGATGGATTACAAAGGATAAGATTTATGACATCACATCCAAAGGATTTGTCAGACGAGCTTATTTCTGTTATGGCAAATTCCAAAAAGGTTTGCAGGCATTTTCATTTACCATTGCAGTCGGGGAGCAGCCGGCTGCTTAAAAGCATGAACCGCAAATATACAAAGGAACAGTATATTGGCTTGGTTGAAAAACTTAGAGAGGCCATGCCGGACTTATCTATTACTACTGATATTATTGTAGGATATCCCGGTGAGACGGAAGATGATTTTTTGGAGACAATGGATGTGGTGCGCCGGGTAAAATATGATTCAGCATACACATTTATATATTCTAGAAGAAGCGGCACACCGGCGGCAGATATGGAGCAGGTGCCTGAAGATATAGTAAAGGACCGGTTTGACCGGCTTTTAACATTGGTAAATGAAATTTCTAAAAAACGTACAGGAAGGCTTGAGGGAAAAACTGCTGAGGTTTTGGTAGAAAATGTAAACGCTCACGATTGTTCAATGGTAACAGGAAGACTTGATAACAACATATTAGTACATTTTAAGGGCTCTAAAAATGATATTGGTACATTTAAAAACGTGTATCTAAAGAAAGCTATGGGCTTTTATTATTTAGGAGAAGTTAGGTGAGAAAGGATTAGGTGAAATAATGGCAGAGCTTACGCCAATGATGAAACAGTATTTTGAAATTAAAAAACAGTATCCTGACTGTATTCTGTTTTATCGTCTGGGTGACTTTTATGAAATGTTTTTTGAGGATGCGCTGACTGCCTCTAAAATATTAGAAATTGCATTAACCGGAAAAAATTGCGGACAAGAGGAGCGGGCTCCCATGTGCGGCGTTCCATATCACGCATGCGATACCTACTTAAATAAGCTTGTTGAAAATGGTTATAAGGTTGGAATATGTGAGCAGGTGGAAGATCCAAAGCTTGTAAAAGGACTGGTGAAGCGTGAGGTCATTCGTATAGTTACGCCCGGAACAAATATCTCACCCCAGAACCTTGACGAAGGAAAAAACAATTACCTGATGGCAATTTATGCAAATGACGGTGTTTATGGAATTGCCACCATTGATATTACAACAGGGGATTTTCTTACTACTGAAATTATAAGCTTGGCCAAAACTCTTGATGAAATTAATAAATTTTCACCGGCAGAAATTATTTGCAATAAGGAGTTTTTAAAGGAAGATTTTGATACGGAATATTATCGTGAACAGCTTAATATTTCAATTAATTCTGTACAAAAATACTATTTTACAGAGGATAATTGTAAAAATATTATTTATAGCCATTTTCATGTTAAATCTTTAGAGGGACTTGGTTTAAGCGATATGAAATCTGCAGTTGTTGCCTGCGGGGCGGCGCTTACTTATTTGCAGGAAACACAGAAAAATAATCTTGCTCATTTGCTGCATATTACTCCGTATATTACGGACCAGTTTATGCTGCTTGACAGCTCTACCAGAAGAAATTTAGAGCTTACAAGTACGCTTAGGGATAAAAATAAACGCGGTTCTCTTTTATGGGTGCTTGATAAAACAAAAACTGCCATGGGAGCAAGGCTGCTGCGCTCGTACATAGAGCAGCCGCTAATGGATAAGGCGTCTTTGATTTTACGCTATGACACCATTGACGCCCTGAATGATCAAATGATGCTTAGAGAGGAGCTTAGGGAATATCTTGGATCTATTTACGATTTGGAAAGACTTATAAGTCGGGTTAGTTATAAAACTGCTAATCCAAGGGACTTGATTGCATTTCGTAATTCTATGGAAATGCTGCCACATATAAAAAATGTTATTAAAGATTTGGAAAATGGCTATTTCCCTGAAATTAAAGATGAATTTGATACTCTTACGGATTTGTATGAGCTTATTGAACGCGCCATTGTAGAGGAGCCTCCTCTCGCAATAAAGGAGGGCGGAATTATCAAGGACGGTTTTAGTGATAAACTGGATGTTTTAAAAAGGGCAAAAACAGAAGGAAAGCAGTGGCTGGCGGAATATGAGGCAAAGGAGAGGGAAAGTACAGGAATTAAAAATCTCCGTATTAAATACAACAAGGTGTTTGGATATTACTTGGAAGTTACCAATTCTTATAAGGATTTAGTTCCTGATTATTACATAAGAAAGCAGACATTATCCAATGCGGAGAGATATACCACAGAAGAATTAAACAACATTGCCAATACTATAACCGGTGCACAAGACAAGCTGTATTCAATGGAGTACGAGCTTTTTGTATCAGTTAGGGACTCGTTGGCGGCTGCTATGGAGCGTGTGCAGAAAACTGCACATTTAATCGCTCGGCTTGATGTTTATGCATCATTAGCTTATGTAGCTGATCATAACCATTATGTGCGTCCTGAGCTTAACGAAGATGGGATTATTAACATTAAAGACGGACGACATCCTGTTGTGGAAAAAATGATTCCCAATGATTCCTTTATTGTAAACGATACCTATTTAGACAGTAAAGACCATCGTATTTCTATTATTACGGGACCCAATATGGCAGGAAAATCCACCTATATGCGCCAGACTGCATTGATTGTGCTTATGGCACAGGCAGGCTCGTTTGTTCCTGCCAGCAGCGCCAGTATTTCTATTGCAGACCGTATTTTCACAAGAGTAGGGGCGTCAGATGATTTAGCTTCAGGACATAGTACATTTATGGTAGAAATGAGTGAGGTTGCAAATATTCTTAGAAACGCAACTGAAAAAAGCTTGTTGATTCTTGATGAGATTGGACGCGGGACGTCTACCTTCGATGGACTAAGCATTGCATGGGCAGTAGTTGAATACATTGCAAACCGTAAACTTCTTGGTGCAAAAGCGCTATTTGCCACTCACTACCATGAACTGACAGAACTTGAGGGGCGTTTAGACGGAGTTAACAATTACTGTATTGCGGTAAAGGAGGAAGGGAACGAGATAGTATTCTTAAGGAAAATCAGAAAGGGCGGTACAGATAAAAGCTACGGAATACAAGTGGCAAGGCTTGCAGGTGTTCCTGAGCCGGTGCTTAAGCGGGCTAGGGAGATTAGTGCACAGTTAAGCGACAATTATTTGGCGGATAAGGTTAGTGAAATTACAATTAGTAAATCATTGCAGCATATGGATAAGGAGGAGGAACGTCAGATATCTCTATTTGATTTTGCAGGCCCTAATCCTGTAATTGAACGGATTAAGGCGTTGGATATTGATAATATGACGCCTATGCAGGCGCTTAAAACGCTTAGTGAGCTTAAAAAAGAGGTATAAATCATTTCCTTAAAGTTACGGGTTAATCTAGTTAAAGTATAGGGCAACTATAAGAAAGAGCTTTAATCAAAATACATTTTGATTTTAGAAAGATGAGGTGTGGTATGGGAAATATACAGATATTAGACGAACTCACAATTGACAAAATTGCTGCAGGAGAGGTTATTGAACGTCCGTCATCTGTAGTAAAAGAGTTGGTGGAAAATTCTATCGACAGCAAGGCAAATGCCATTACCATTGAAATAAAGGATGGTGGAATAAGCTTAATACGAATTACGGACAATGGAACCGGTATTGAAGATTCTGATGTACCAACAGCATTTTTAAGACATGCGACAAGCAAAATCAGAAGCGCAACCGATTTATTAAATATTTCTTCACTGGGATTTAGAGGAGAGGCGCTTTCAAGCATTGCTGCAGTGTCACAAGTGGAGTTAATTACCAAGACAAGCTCTGAACTTACCGGAGTAAGGTATATGATTGCCGGTGGAAAAGAACAATCAATTGAGCATATCGGATGTCCGGAAGGTACTACATTTATTGTCCGCAATATTTTTTATAATGTACCTGCCCGTCAAAAATTTTTAAAGACGCCTCAGACCGAAGGCGCACATATTTATGATTTGGTGCAACAGCTTGCTCTGTCACACCCGGAAATTTCATTTCAATTTATAATGAATGGACAAAACCGCTTTCATACCTCTGGTAATGGTAATATCAAAGATATTATTTATACAGTATTTGGTAAAGATGTAGCAAAAAATCTGCTTCCATTCTCATTTACTAGCGAAGAGCTTAAAATGTCTGTCACAGGATTTATAGGAAAGCCGGTGGTCAGTCGTGGAAACCGTTCATTTGAAAATTATTATGTAAACAAACGTTATGTTAAAAGTAATATTATTTACAAATCAGTAGAAGAGGCTTATAAAACCTTTACAATGGTACATCGTTTTCCATTTGTATGTTTAATGTTTACAATTAAACCAGACCACCTTGATATCAATGTACATCCAACTAAAATGGAGTTAAAGTTTAAGGATGAACGTAGAATTTATGAAGTATTAAAAACTGAAATTCGACAAGTTTTATTAAATCAGGATTTAATTCCGGAGCTTCCTGTGGATACGAAAAGGGAAGTGAAATCATATGCTGCTAAAAGTATTCGAAGGGGCGCTGAGCCTTTTGAAACACAGAGAAGGGCAATGGAGCAGAAGATTTTAGAACCGGTAATTCAAAAGAGCAAGGATTTGCAGGAAATACCACAGGACTTTTTTAATGCTGTGCAGCTTAATGAGGAACCGGCTTCATATAATTCGGACAAGGATAATACAAATAATCTAAATAATAAGGCAAATGTTTTATCTGACAATGAAAATTCTAATATTAATTTAACTGTACCGAAGGAAGTTACTAAAATGCCTGAACAGATGACATTTGCAGATTCAGGATTTTTGGGAGAACAGGCAAAGCCAAAACATCGGATTATCGGACAGCTATTTAAAACCTATTGGCTGATTGAGTATGATAACAAGCTTTTTATTATGGACCAGCATGCTGCTCATGAAAAAGTTAATTATGAACGATTTATAAAGCATTTACAGGATAAAAAAAATATATATGTGCAACAGGTTTCTCCTCCTATCATCGTAACTTTGTCACCTAAAGAAGCATTGGTTTATGAGGAGTACAGAGATTATTTTGCTGACTTTGGTTTTGAGATTTCACATTTTGGCGGTGAGGAATACAGTATCAGCGGAGTACCTACAGATTTATACGGAATTACAGATAAAGATGCATTCGTTGCATTGCTTGACGAGCTGGCGGACAGTATAAGTGGTACATCTCTTACACTAAAGGGTGATTTAGTCAGGAAAAGCGGTAATACGTCAGATGTTATCTCAATGAAAATCGCTACTATGGCGTGCAAGGCTTCGGTAAAGGGAAATCAGCATTTAAGCTTTGAGGAGGCGGACAGACTGGTTGATGAGCTTTTTACATTGGAGTCACCGTTTACATGTCCACATGGCAGACCAACGATTATTTCTATGACCAAAGCGGATATAGAAAAGAAATTTAAACGTATTCAGGATAAATAATATTGAAAATAGTCTTTCTTTTGCTTTGAGAAAATTCTGTCGAATATTGATTTTTTTTATTGACACTATAAACTTATATAGTTTATAATAATTTTAGAATACAAATCTAGCAGCATCATAAATTATATTTACATGCGTATGCATGTTTACAATTCATGAAACACGAGGTATGAGTTTATTCAATATGAATATAGCTAAGTTATTACATATTATGTAAAGGGGGAAAGTAAGTGTCGGATAGTGAAAAACTTAATTTAATTTTATCTACAATAACAAGCGTTGAGGAAAATCTTGGCAACAGGATTACTGATGTTGAAGAAAGACTGGATGCCAGAATAACAAGCGTTGAGGAAAATCTTGGCAACAGGATAACCGATGTTGAGGAAAGGTTAGATACCAGAATAACAAACGTTGAGGAAAATCTTGGTAACAGGATTACTGATGTTGAAGAAAGACTGGATGCCAGAATAACAAGCGTCGAAGAAAATCTTGGCAACAGGATTACTGACGTTGAGGAAAGACTGGATACCAGAATAACAAGCGTTGAGGAAAATCTTGGCGACCAAATAGCAGGTCTTGATACAAAGATAACTGATGTTGAAGAAAGGTTAGATACCAGAATTAC
>CANQSN010000001.1 GCA_947626505.1 uncultured Lachnospiraceae bacterium | reverse complement strand
CTATGCCGGTTAAGGTCTGATTGTCAAGACCGCTGATAACAGGAGCCTTAGTATCCACAACCTTTACAACACGAACCTTTTTTCGGACTTTTCCATTAACGCCCTTAACCTTATAGGTAATACGGTAGTTGCCCACCACGCCGGTATTAACATTGCCGCTTACCTCAATACTATTTTTCTTAAGCTTCTTCCCGCTTACCATTCTGGCTGAAACCTTTTTTAATGGGGAAAATTCCGCATTTCTCTCTATTGTCAACTTGCCTAAGCCCTTAAAAACCGGCTTTTTTGTATCCACTACCTTAATTGATACTGTAGTACTGCAAAGCTTACCATTACAGTCCTTTGCAGAAAATGTTACCTTGTAGGCGCCTGTCTTTTTTGTATTTACATTTCCCTTCATTGATATCTTTCCCGATATCTTTGAAGTCTCTCCGCGCACATTAGTCATAGTAACATATTTTGTGAGATTTTTTGCCTTACTTCCGTATTCAAAACTTTCCGGCCCCTTGTAATTCAGTTTAAAATATGTTTTAAGCCATGGATTGTCCGGATTGGTGTCTGTCGGGTCCCATGGAATATTAATCTTCATCGCCTTAGGCTTTCCAAGCGGATCGTCCTTGCCGGAGCCATTAAAAATATTAACTGTAGTTCCTAAAGGACAGTTATCATATATCCATTTGGCGTCTCCACAGGTAAGCCTTATACATCCATGCGAACATGTAGTTCCCAAATTGTTATATTGCGTGATGCTTAACGTCCCCGGGTTCTGCTCATAATACCAGACTGAATGAAACAGAATATTGCCGGTTATCTGTGTACAGTACTGCCCCCAAACGTCATCCTGTAAAGGCTGCCAGCGGAACTTGTTGGGAGTTTTAAATGTACCGACCGGAGTATCAAGTCCGGTAGAGCATACAAATGCCTTAACCGGTTTTGTATATTTTCCCTTATTATCTTTTCCGTAAACCGTAACTACATTAGTAGTCCTGTTCACCTTAATAAAATATGGCTTATCATCAGCATTTGCATTAATACTGCTAAATCCTAAAATACTAACTGTCAATACAAACGCCATCAATAAGCTTAATAAGCCTCTTGCCTTCATACTAAAATTCCTTCCATAAATAATAATCAAATGTCAAAATCTCCAAATACCTCTTTAACCAAATGTTTATATTCCTCATACTGTTCATATTCCGATAAACATGTCACAGCCTTGGCAATCGACTGATAGTACCAGCCAATCTTCTCCTTTCTCTTCTCATTAAAACGGTTCCAAAGCGCATCTCCAAGAAGCTTATAATCTCTTTTTATAGAGCGCATATTGGAAAGCTTATCTGCCAAAACCAAAATGCATTCCTCCTTTGTCGCCTTCTGCAAATGGTCAATGGTAGACTGTTTCCTTTCCTGCCATGTCTTAGATTTATCCTCCGATTCCTGATTAACAAAATACGCCACACGCTCCCCGAAATTCTCTCGGATTGTTTCTATTGTAACATCTTTGCAATCCTCCACTGTGTCATGCAGCATTGCCGCCGCAATCATCTCCTCATCAAGCACCATAGCTGATACAATAACTGCGCACTCCATAGGATGTACAATATAGGGAATATTTGTAGCCTTGCGAACCTGTCCTGAATGTGCCTTAGTTGCAAATATAATCGCCTTGTCTATCAAATCCTGCTGCATAATCTCCTCCTTATCAACATAAATAACAGCACAACAAGTATACCATACCCCCCTTTTCAAATACAAGGGTTTTCCAAATTCTCCAATATATTCCAGCTAATATAAACTTCCATATTTCACAATAACAATCAGCATTTTAACAAATTTTCTCCTATCCCAGTCACAAGCGTTACTGCTTCGCTTAGTTGCAGATGCTTTCTTGTTTATGTAATTATAATACACCGTATAAGACACAAAAGCAATTAAACCTGTATAATAGGAAGAAATAAAAAAACGCTTGACATAAGGCGCAAAATGATACTATATTACTGTCAAGAGGGAAAAGCTTGACAATAACCCGAAAGGGAGGAAGGAGAAAAATTGGACATGAACCGAGATGAATTTATATTTTTCTTGTATGCGCTTCAGGAGCTTTTGAATAGCGAAAACTACGAGGGGGCAAAGAGGGTTGTTGAAAAAGCAATAAACCAATCGGAGCGCAAGGAAGCAAAAGAAAAGGGAGTTGAATAAAATCAACCCCCAGACACTCAAAAGGGCGGCAGATTTAAAAACCGCCCTACATTTTTTATTGTGAAAAATGCTGATATTTGGTAAGATATTTACTATAAAATAAAGCTTGCGAGGTAAAATACTATGAATTTTACAAGAAAAAAAGGACTTAAAGGCGAAATAACTGTTCCGGGAGATAAAAGCATATCTCATCGCTCTGTCATGTTCGGAGCAATATCAAAAGGAATTACAGAAGTTGACAATTTTCTAACAGGAGCAGACTGTCTTTCTACTATTGACTGCTTTCGTAAAATGGGCATAGATATTGAATTAAACGGGCAGCATGTAGTTATTCATGGCAATGGCCTGCATGGACTAAAAAAACCGGACAGCGTATTGGACGTCGGCAATTCAGGAACCACTGCAAGGCTTATTTCCGGTATTTTAGCAGGACAACGCTTTAACTGTACATTAGATGGCGACGCCTCTATCAGAAAGCGCCCAATGAAACGTATTATCACGCCTCTTCGCGCCATGAATGCTGATATAAGAAGTATAAACGAAAATGACTGCGCGCCGCTTATTATAAATGGACGCAGCCTAAAGGCAATCAACTATAATTCTCCGGTTGCCTCTGCACAAGTCAAGTCCTGCGTCCTTCTGGCAGGTCTTTATGCTGATGGCAAAACCTGCGTAACCGAACCTGAACTGTCAAGAAATCATACAGAATTAATGCTTAAAGGTTTTGGCGCGGATATTTCCTCAGAGGGAAAAACTGCCTCCCTTAATCCTGTAGAACAGCTCTATGGACAAAAAATAAAGGTGCCGGGAGACATCTCCTCCGCTGTTTACTGGATTGTTGCCGGACTAATTACGCCGGATTCACAAATCACAATACGAAACGTCGGACTCAATCCTACAAGAGACGGAATTATAGAAGTCTGTCAAAGCATGAATGGCAATCTGACTGTTTCCAACCTTCACACTGAGGGCGGCGAGCCTGTTGGCGACATCACTGTAGAAACCAGCAATTTAAAGGCTGCTACCATTGGCGGCAGCATAATTCCAAGACTTATTGACGAGCTTCCAACATTGGCATTACTTGCCTGCTTTGCCGAGGGTGATACTATTATCAGGGACGCTCAGGAATTAAAGGTTAAAGAATCTGACCGAATTGCAGTAATGGTTAATAACCTGAAAAAAATGGGAGCAAATGTAGAAGGGACAGAAGACGGTATGATTATTCATGGCCCTTGTCCTCTAACCGGAGCTGTAATAGACAGTTGTTTAGACCACCGCATTGCCATGACATTTGCCATTGCAGGAATTAATGCAGATGGCTCCACCTCCATAAAGGGGGCGGAATGTGTAAATATATCATACCCCGATTTTTATTGCGAGCTGCAAAGACTTTTTACTATATAAGTTCAAGACTCGCTTGCGAGTCTGCTTTAGCAGACACTTTCCTATCCGAAGCTTTAGCGCATCCTCGCAAAGCGTATATCAGCAGCCTGCGGTAAATTTTATGATATTTCACAAAAATCCTTATCAGACACTAAAAACATGGCGTCTCCAAAGGAAAAAAAACGGTAACGCTCACTCACAGCCTCATCATACACCTTAAGAAGCTTCTCCCTATCCGAAAATGCAGAAACCAACATAAGCAGCGTAGATTTTGGCAAATGAAAATTAGTAATAAGCGCATCAACACATTTAAAATTATACCCGGGATAAATAAATATGTCCGTCCATCCACTTGCTTCCCTGACAAACCCCTGCTCATCAGCCACAGACTCTAAAGTTCTTGTACTGGTTGTTCCAACCGCTATTATTCTATTCCCATTTTTCTTTGCATTGTTAATACACTTTGCATCCTCTTTTTCAATACAGTAATATTCAGAATGCATATGATGCTCAAGTATATTGTCAACCTTTACCGGACGGAAAGTTCCCAGTCCCACATGCAGGGTAACATTTGCAATCCTAACCCCCTTTTCCTTAAGCTTCATTAAAAGCTCCTCTGTAAAATGCAGTCCGGCAGTAGGTGCGGCGGCAGAGCCATTATGCTTGGCATACACAGTCTGATACCGTTCCCTGTCCTTTAACTGGTGTGTTATATAGGGCGGTAAGGGCATTTGACCAAGCTTGTCCAGTATTTCTTCAAAAATTCCATCATATGAAAATTCAATAAGCCTGTTTCCATCCTCCACAATATCAATCACTGTTCCGGTCATCAGACCATCGCCAAAAGTAAGCGCCGCGCCACATCTTGCTTTTTTCCCCGGCTTAACAAGCGTTTCCCATACATTTCCATTTATTCTTTTAAGGAGTAGTACTTCTATGACCGCGCCCGTATCCTGCCTTGCGCCCATTAATCTGGCAGGAATCACTTTGGTGTTATTGATTACTAAACAATCTCCCGATTTTACCATATCCAAAATATTATAAAAAAACCTGTGCTTCACTTCTCCCGTATCCCGATTGACCACCATAAATCGTGACTCATCTCTTTTAAGCAATGGATCCTGTGCAATTAATTCCTCCGGCAGATAATAATCATAATCTTCCAAATGCATTCCGTCCTTCATGCTGCATATCCTTTCTTACCGAATAGAAACCTTCGGTCCGTAGTATTTTTTAATAATTTCTTCATAGCCTGCCCCATACTCCGCCATTCTTTTAGCGCCTGCCTGACTCATACCAACGCCGCTGCCATTTCCCATTCCTGCAAAAGTATAGGTATTATCCCCTGTTACAAGCTCTTTCATATAGTTGACAGCCTTGTATGCTCCGGCAACTACATACTGCGCCGAATTACGGTTAAGGCTCTGAACCTTCCCACTGCCATTTATTGCATAGCAATTTTTAATTCCTTCTGCCTGATGTATCCCCTCAACATCCATCACAGATACTTCTGTCTGAGGATTGTCCTTTGTAATTAACCTGCATTTTGAACTCTTAATTCCTAATCTGCTTCTTATATTATCTCCCTTTAAAACAAGGCTTTTTGAATCTCCCGACACAGTCATCTGGTAAATGCGTCCTGCCTGCGTTACTGAATCAACAGATATTGACTGTACTTTTCCTATACCAAGACTTTTTCCAAGCTCCTCCGCCGTATATGTTACTATCCATGGCTTTTCACCATACATCAAATCATCTAAATCCGCCACTGATTTCAGATACTTCTCAGTAATACCGGTTACATACCTTGCATCCTCAGTAACGCCTCCACTGGAATGAAAAAAGCCTGCATCAATCTGCTCGCCGCCTGAGTAAATGCAAACGCCTCTTGTTGAAGTAACTGCCTCCACAGACCTTTTTGTTTCCTTAGAATATCCTCTATACCGCTGATATGTCTCTGTATCATTTATGGAATAAGGGGTTGAGGTATTAGTATCTCCGGTATTATTGCAATGATTTTGTGCATAGGTTCTTGACACAATTGCCTGCGCCTTCATTGCCTCCATCGGGTATGTGGAATTCATCTCAGAGCCAACCACACTTCTTAGATAATTTTCTACATTTGTAATATTTACAATTGTCAAATCCTTGCTTCCATAAGGTCCAATCTCCAATCGTCCCCTGTATTCATACCCGTTTACAGACAGAGTTTTTGAACCCTTTTTATTAAGCACATTTGCAGAAATCTGTACATACTGTCCCGTATCTGCTCCATCATACATAATGGCAGTGTCGCCGCCCTTAATCTCCACACGTTGTCCATTATATGATGTAACCGCTCCAAATGTTGTATCAAGTTTACCGTCAAGCTTAGAGCTTAAAGCTGAAACTGAAGCAACGTTAGAGGAACCGCCTACATAGATTCCCCATTTATTCTTTCCCAGCATACAGAGCTTTACATTCTCTTTAACACCGCTTATCTTTCTCGCCTTGTCGTATGCCTTCTTTGCATCAGCATAGGTTGGATACACTGTATCTGATACAAGATAATAACCTGTAGCAGGAACAAAGGTAAATCCCTTTTTGTTTTCAAAATGAATATATTCATAAAAACGGTTATTCACACAATAGCCCAGTGCAATCTTTTTTGTGCTAATCTTAACGCTTGACTGCTGCTTTAAATGCTCTGTAAGTCCCACCCTTATAATATAAAGGCTATCTGCATGAGCCTTATTCGTAAGCGCGCCTGCAAAAAATGCCTCAGTAAGCATAACCGCCAAAAGAACCGCCGCAATTGATATTCTTCTTTTATTTACTATTCTATGTATTTTCATACTCCTTACACCTCGTTATAATATTAAGATTTATAAGCGCCGCTTATATCTATGTTACTTTGCTGCTTATGCATTTCTTATTACCTTATAGTTTATTATATCAAAAAAGCTTCAATCCTACAAGGATTGAAGCTTTTAGCAGTCCGTAGGGGAATCGAACCCCTGTTTCCGCCGTGAGAGGGCGGCGTCTTAACCGCTTGACCAACGGACCATATGCGCCTGTCATTTCCTGACGACTTGCTTAGTATATCAAAGTCATCAGGAAAATGCAAGCATTTTCTTTAAATTTTTATTAAAGTATCGACAAAGATATGTTTTAAAGCAATATAAAATTGATTTTATGTATATAAAAATGATGAATATACTTAAACGCCATAGGTTTTACGTCTGTTTTTATATAAAATTAAAACTCAATTGATTTGTATCAGAAAGCCCGTCTAATATTCCTGCATCCGTAAGCTTATCAATAACTGACTGCCCTACATGGGCGCGCTTACGCAAATCCTCTTTGGAAAGATATGGCCCGTTTTTCTTGGCGTCCACAATCTGCTGGGCGGCAGTATCCCCAAGTCCGTCAATACTGTTTAACGATGGCATAATCTTACCGTCAAAAATCTGAAAACGCACAGCGTCAACCTTAAAAAGATCAATCGGAATAAACTCAATACCTCTGGCATACATTTCCTGAACAAGGCGCATATCCTTTAACAGCTCTTCTTCTTTCTGGCTTCTGTTATCCTTTCCCTTCTCCTTTAATTCATTCATATAAAACTCAAGACGCTCTTTTCCCCGACACATCAGCATATAATCCATTGTCTTAGCGCGTATGCTGAAAAAAGCAGTATAATACACAATAGGATAATTTACCTTAAACCATGCAATACGCCATGCCATCATAACATAGGCTGCTGCATGGGCTTTGGGGAACATGTACTTAATCTTGCGGCAGGAATCAATATACCAATCCGGCACTCCATGCTCCTTCATAACGGGAAGCCATTCATCTTTAAGCCCTTTACCTTTACGTACACTCTCCATAATTGTAAATGAAAGTCCCTTATCCATTCCCTGATTTATAAGATACACCATTATATCATCACGACAGCATATAGCTCCGGAAATCTCTACAATTCCCTGCCTAATTAACTCCTGAGCATTGCCAAGCCACACATCTGTACCATGTGACAGACCGGAAATACGCACCAAATCTGAAAAACTTTTCGGCTTTGTGTCTACTAGCATTTGAATAACAAATTCCGTTCCAAATTCAGGGATACCAAGAGAACCCAAAGGAACTCCATCAATGTCAGAAGGCTCAATTCCCAAAGCCTCTGTTCCATGAAATAAGGACATAACCTTAGGATCATCAAGCTTAATGGTTTTTGCATCTATTCCTGTCAAATCCTCCATACGCCGAATCATGGTAGGATCGTCGTGTCCAAGAATATCCAGCTTTAACAGGTTATGGTCAATGGAATGGTATTCAAAATGTGTTGTAATAATATCCGTTTCAGTATCATTTGCAGGATGCTGTATAGGGGTAAATGTACATATATCCATATGATGCGGAACTACGATAATTCCTCCCGGATGCTGTCCTGTAGTGCGCTTCACCCCTGTACATCCCTTGGCAAGACGTTCCATTTCACAGCGTCTTTTAGATACAAAAACCGTAGCCTCATTTGCCTGCTTCTTTGCAGACTTCTCATCTTTACCCTCTAAAACAGCCTGCTTATATACCTTGTTCCTCTCTACATCCTCAAAATATTTGTAAACATATCCATAGGCAGTCTTATCAGCAACGCTTCCAATAGTACCTGCACGAAATGCATGCCCCTCTCCAAAAAGCACCTCGGTATATCTGTGCGCATTTGCCTGATACTCGCCGGAAAAATTAAGGTCGATATCCGGCTCCTTATCCCCCTTAAAACCCAAGAAGGTTTCAAACGGAATATCATGTCCCTCCTTATTCAGCATATGTCCGCACTTAGGGCATTTCTTATCCGGCATATCACATCCGGAACGCCCTGCATACTGCTTTACCTCATCTGAATCAAAATCAACATAATAGCATTCCGGACAAATGTAATGCGCCGACAATGGATTTACCTCTGTAATTCCCGACATTGTGGCAACAAATGAAGAACCCACAGAGCCCCGACTTCCCACCAGATAATTATGGTCATTTGAATCCCACACAAGCTTTTGCGCTATAATATACATAACTGCAAAGCCATTGCTTATAATAGAATTGAGCTCTCTCTCCAATCTTTCCGTCACAACCTCTGGCAAATCAGGCCCATAAATCTCATGGGCTTTATCGTAACAAATCTTTGTAAGAGTCTCGTCTGAATTAGCAATTTCCGGCGGACATTTATCCGGATAAACCGGAGAAATCTTCTCAATCATATCCGCAATCATATTTGTATTGGTAATTACTACCTCCTTAGCCTTATCCTCGCCAAGATACGAAAACTCCTTAAGCATCTCCTCAGTAGTATGCAGGTAAAGCGGAGGCTGCCTGTCTGCATCAGCAAAGCCCTTGGATTTCATTAAAATGCTTCTATATACGGAATCCTCTGGATTTAGAAAATGCACGTCGCATGTGGCAACAACAGGCTTCTTATACTCCTCGCCAAGCTTTACAATCTTTTTGTTTATCTCTATAAGATCGTCCATACTGCTAATAGGGCTCTTAGAATCCGCAATCATAAACTCATTGTTGCCAAGAGGCTGAATCTCCAAATAATCATAAAAATCAACTATTCCTGCTATTTCTTTAGGCTCCTTTTCTCTTACCAGCGCTCTGTAAAGCTCACCCGCCTCACAGGCTGAGCCAAGAATCAACCCTTCACGATATTTATTTATAAGCGACTTCGGCATTCTTGGACGCTTATTAAAATAATTCAAATGGGATTCTGAAATAAGCCGGTAGAGATTTACCCTTCCGATTTCATTTTTTACTAAAATAATACCATGATAATATGGCGCTTTCTTAATCATATCCGCTGAAAACTCCGAACATGCATTTAACTCAGCCAGTGTAAATATCTCCTTTTTCTCAAGCATTTCAATAAAACGCTTAAAAATCATTGCAGTACACTCTGCATCATCAACCGCCCTGTGATGATTGACAAGCTTAATCTTTAAATGCTTTGCCACTGTATCAAGCTTAAAACGCGAAAGCTCCGGCAGCAGTATATGCGCAAGCTCCACCGTATCAAGAACCGTAAAATCCACTTCTATTCCAAGCCTGTCACAATTTGCCTCAATAAACCCAATATCAAATTCTGCATTGTGGGCAACCATTGCAGCCCCGCTGCAAAACTCCAAAAATTCCGGCAGTACCTTCTCGATTGTATCTGCATCTCTCACCATGCTATCATTTATACCTGTAAGATTCTCAATCTCAAAAGGAATCGGTCTCTTTGGATTAACAAATCTGCTAAATCTGGCAACCTCATTGCCATTTTCAAGCTTTACTGCACCAATCTCAATAATTCTATCCTTATGTGATGAAAAACCTGTAGTCTCCAAATCAAATACCACAAAAGAATCTTTAAGAGACTGACCTTTGTCATTCCTTACAATATCATGCAAATCATCAATAAAATATCCCTCAACGCCATAAATAACCTTAAAGGGATCGTCCTTACCGTCCACTAAATGATTTGCTATGGGAAACGCCTGCGCCACTCCATGATCGGTAATAGCAATAGCCTTATGTCCCCAATCCTTAGCTGTAGAAATTACCTTCTTTATATCCACAACACTGTCCATTTCACTCATAACTGTATGTAAATGCAGCTCCACCCGCTTATTAAGCGCATCATCATGCCTTTTAGGTCGAGTATCCACCGCCTTTTTTATTCCGACTATAGAGCCAATCTGAAGCTCCTTATCAAAATCATCAAAAGCAACAACCCCCTTTATTCTGTAAAATTTGCCTTCCTCCAGCTCACTTAACAAGTCTGTCATTATATCATTTTTCACAAATATCTTACACTTTATGGAATCTGTAAAATCTGTAATGGTAAACTTAAAAATAGTCTTTTCATTCTTAATCTCACGAAATTCAAAGTTACTTACCTGTCCCCTTATAATAACTTCCTTTGTCTCAAAATTAATTGCAGAAATAGCAGTTAAATCCCCTTCTGTATTTCTTCCATAAATTACATCAGGCTCCTCCTTTGACCTACGGTAATTATTAAAACTCCTTTTCTGTTCGCCTGCGCCCTTGCTGTTTTTTTCAGATGTTTTACTATCTTTTTTAAGCTCCATTTTAGTCTCCTTATTAACAGCTTTTTCTGTTTCCTTTAAAACATCTGCTTTTGATTCCTCAATATGTCTTTTTTCCCTATCCAATTCTGCATTCATTAAATCTCTCTTATGGTTAAGCTTGTGCTCCAATTCTTCCGCTATACTGTTATCGTCCTTCTCAACATAATTAAATGAAATAATCACATCATAGTTAAACCGGCGCTTCATAATCAGCTCAAATTCACTTTTTATATCTGCTTCTGAGCTTTTTGCCAGCACAGAATCACCTAATGTAAAGCAAATGCTGTCCCCTTCTACCTCCCACTTTCCATTATGCACAATATTATAAAAAACAGGATGGCTTACACGCCACTCCTCCATGATTCCATCCTGCATATATTCTTCCATAATCTTGTCCAAATCATAGGCCTCAGACAAAGAAAAGCATGGGATTATTGTAATTGGGCAATGATATGTATTTTTTAGATACCTGTATAACTCATTTTCCATAGCTTCCACTAATGCATAAGAAATCAAATGCGAGCTTCTAATAATTACATATAGCTGCTTCTCATCCTTCTTATACACCACATGCTCCACCAATACATCCTCGTAAAATGTCTTTAGCCTCTGCGGTACCATTAATTCCGGAAATACACTAAAATAAGTTTTAGCCTGTGTTACTGCCAATTGTCCAATTCCTCCCTTAAAACCGGTATAAATTCTTCTTCCTTCAATTTTCTTATAATCTCTCCTTTTTTGATAAGAAGTCCCTCCTGCTTTCCGCCTGCAATTCCAATGTCTGCCTCCTTTGCTTCTCCCGGTCCATTTACCACGCAGCCCATTACAGCCACTTTAATATTCAAATGCTCATAATGAGATACCAGCTCCTCCACCTTATTGGCAAGGCCAATCAAATCAATAGATGTTCTTCCACAGGTCGGACATGAAACCACTTCAATACCACCTTTACGAAGTCCCAATGTTTTAAGAATCATCTTCGCAGATATAATCTCCTGAACAGGATCTCCTGTTAAAGATACCCGAATAGTATCTCCAATTCCCTGATGTAGTATTAAACCCAAACCAATGCCAGACTTGATATTGCCCCTAAGCAATGTTCCTGCTTCAGTAATACCTACATGAAGCGGATATGGCGTCTTACCTGCAATCAGTTCATGCGCCTTTACACACATCAGTACATCGGAGGATTTAATACTTATAACCATATTGTCATAACCGCATTCCTCCACAATACGCACCTTATCCAAAGCGCTTTCTACAATTCCCTCGGCAGTTACACCATTATACTTTGCAACCAGCTCCTTCTCCAAAGAACCGCTGTTTACACCGACACGAATTGGAACACTATGCTCCTTAGCCTTTTCCACAACAGCCTTTACCTGTTCAATACCTCCAATATTACCCGGGTTAATACGAATCTTATCCGCACCGTACTCAATAGCGGCAATTGCCAGCTTGTAATCAAAATGAATATCCGCAACCAACGGAATATGAATCTGCTTCTTAATATCAGCTACAGCCTTAGCCGCCTCCTCTGTATTAACAGTGCAGCGTATAATCTCACAGCCCGCCTCCTCCAACCGCAAAATCTGGTCGACTGTATTTTTTACGTCTTCTGTCTTCGTATTGGTCATGGACTGAATTAAAATGGGATTACCTCCGCCAATAACCCGATTCCCAATTCTAATTACTTTTGTATCATCTCGAAACATATATTGTACCTCCATCAATTAATAAATATATTTCGTATATCATTAAACATAATTACCACCATCAATGCCATAAGAAGAACAAAACCAATAAAATGCACAAAGCCCTCCTTATCCGGATCTATTTTCTTACCTCTCACCATCTCAAAAATCATAAATAACAATCTTCCTCCGTCAAGCGCCGGAATTGGCAGCAGATTCATTACGCCAAGGTTAGCGCTTAACATAATGCAAAAGCTTGCAAGACTTTCAAATACCATAAGCAATCCATACTGTGAGCTCTCTGCATAAACATTTCCCACCATATTTACAATACCAACAGGCCCCGCAACCGAGTCTGCCGATACATTGCCTGTAATCAAATATTTTAAACTTAATATTACGCTTTTAATCTGATAACGTATCTCAAGCATAGAATACTTTATAATTCCTACAACGCCAACCTTCCGGTTACAATCCCTGTAATTAGAATTATAGGTAAAGCCCGCCTCATAATACTCATTTTTAATAGGCGTCACAGATACTGTATCTTCCTTATCCCCGCGTTTATAAGTAATCTCTACAGGCGACTCTTTAAGCTCATGCTCTGACACATATTTATAAAATTCCTCTCCGGATAAAATACTTTGCCCATTAATCCCTACAATAACATCATTGTCCTTAATTCCCGCTTTATCCATGGCCCCGTCCTTCACCACAGTTACGGTTGCCGGCTGACTGTCATTACTGTAATTAATTCCAAGATAGTATTTGCTTATTTTTTTAGGTAACAGTGTTGTTTCATATTTCTGCCCATCCCGCTTAAAAACAATTGGAACCTCCTTGTCACTAAGCGGTTCAAAATAATCGCTTACATAAAGCTCCCTTCCCACGCCTATACTGTCGCCATTGTACTTTACAATCTCGTCGCCGGCTAAAAGTCCCGCTTCCTCTGCCGCAGAACCGCTCTCCACAGACAAAACTAAAGGCACATCAGCGCCAATCAAAGCAATGAGGACCAATGATAAAATGAATGCAAAAATAAAGTTAAAAAAAGGGCCCGCAAATACCACTGAAAACCTCGCCCAAACCGATTTGTTGTTAAACGCCCTCTCGTCATCACTGGCTTCATCCTCTCCCCGCATCATACAGGAGCCTCCTAATGGCAAAATCTTAAGGCAGTATTTGGTTTCTCCTTTTACAAAAGAAAAAAGCTTAGGTCCCATACCTATGGAAAACTCCTCCACATATATTCCATTGGCCTTTGCAAGAAGAAAATGTCCCAGCTCATGTACAAACACAATAATACCAAATATCAATAATGCTATAATAATTTTCACAAAAAATACCTCTTTCTATCAATAATAATCTAAATAATCAAACTTAACTCTTATAGTTTTACTATCATAAAATGCAAATTCAAAACTTAAGTTATTTATAGCGGCTCTTTATATAATCCTCCACCCAACTCTGCGTATTTAATATGTCTTCAACAGAAGGCTTCTCTATCTTAGTATGCGCACTAAGACAGGACTTAATCATTTCATATATTTCTAAAAACGCTATCCTTCCTTTGAGAAAATAATCAACTGCGTACTCGTTTGCGGCGTTAAATACTGTAGGTAATGAACCGCCTTCCCTGCCAACCTCATATGCAAGCTTCAGGCCTTCAAATGTATCCATATCCGGTTTTTCAAATGTAATCTGGTTAAGGATACTAAAATCCAGCCTATCTCCTGAAAGATACCGCCTATTTGGATAAAACAAGGCATACTGAATCGGCAGCTTCATATCCGGCGTACCAAGCTGGGCTATTACTGCCCCATCCTCATACTCCACCATGGAATGTATAATACTCTGAGGCTGCACAACAACCTCCACATCATCATATTCCACGCCAAACAGCCACTTAGCCTCCATTACTTCTAATCCTTTATTCACCAAGGTTGCAGAATCAATAGTAATCTTTTGTCCCATAGACCAGTTAGGATGCTTTAAGGCGTCCTCCACTGTAACATTCTCAAGCTCCTTTCTTGTCTTCCCACGAAAAGGGCCGCCGGATGCAGTTAATAAAATACGACTGATTTTATTGTGGCGTTCTCCATTCAGTGATTGAAAAATAGCCGAATGCTCGGAATCCACAGGCAAAATAGAAACGCCTTTTTCCTTTGCAATAGGAATAATAATATGTCCCGCACAAACCAGTGTTTCTTTATTTGCCAAAGCAATATCCTTTCCCGCCTCAATAGCAGCCAATGTAGGCCTTATACCAATCATTCCTACAATAGCGGTTACAAGCACCTTAGAATCGGAAACAGTTGCAACCTCCAACAATCCCTCCATTCCCGAAACCACTCTTACATCCATATCCCTTAAGCGTGTTCTAAGCTCATCAGCCTTCTCCTTAGACCATAAAGCTGCAATCTTTGGGTGAAACTCTCTAACCTGTTTCTCCAACAAATCTACATTGCTTCCGGCAGCAAGCGCTGTCACCTCAAGCTCATCTGAATATGCGCGAACCACCTCTAATGTCTGGGTTCCAATAGAACCGGTAGAACCTAATATTGCTATCTTCATATGTCTCTCTCCTTAAATAATAATGCATTAAAGACTCGCATGGAGTCTTTAAAAGTTGGTAAAAACTTTAAATGCAAAGTTTGAGTCTGTTACATTCAATGTCCAGTGTTATTGTACAAAAAGTGTAACAAGATAATACACAATAGGCGCAGTCATAATCATACTATCAAACCGGTCTAATATACCGCCATGCCCCGGAATCAGTTTACCATAATCCTTAATACCATACTGCCTTTTAATTGCAGAGGCAGCCAAATCTCCAACAACAGAAATCATTCCGCCCACTCCACAAATAGCGGCAAATGCCACTACCAGCGTTGTCGTAACTTCCTCTCCGGTTATCTTGCCATATAAAAACGCATAACCGATTCCCAAAAGCGCCGCTCCTAAAATTCCTCCTATAAACCCCTCCACTGACTTTTTAGGACTTAGCTTCGGGCTCATTTTATGCTTGCCGAACAGTACCCCGACACAATAAGCACATGTATCGTTGCCCCATGCGCTCAAAAATACCAGTACCACAAAAGCGCCTCCGTTAGGCAGGAAACGCACTTGGAAAATATATGAAAGCATAACAGTTACATAAATAAATGCAAACATTGGCAGCATAACGTCAGCCAATTGGTACTTAGGGTATGCAAACACATAAAAACACATTAAAACCATTAAAAGAAGCGTCAAAAGCAACAAATAATAGTATCCATAGCTTTCAAATGTATATCCCGCTCCCAATAAAACATAATATATAACTGTAAAAATCTGAACCACTGCATGTAAAGCTTTTAGATTGTTATTTGGAATACGCATCAGCTCGTATATGCCCACAATGGAAATAAACGCCGCCATTCCCAATGTAACAAATCCGCCAAAATACAGCGTAACCACCATCAACGCTACCAGCACAATACCACTTAATAACCTTGTCTTAAACATATTAACCTCCTTCTACACCCCTCCAAAACGCCTCTCGCGCCCGTTATAATATTTAATCGCACGAATAAGCTCATCCTTATTAAAGTCCGGCCAAAGCACATCCGTAAAGTAAAATTCCGCATAAGCAAGCTGCCATAACAGCCAGTTAGACAAACGCTGCTCCCCACTTGTACGAATCATCAAATCCGGATCCGGCAGCTCTGCTGTATCTAAATAAGAAGCAAACAATTCCTCCGTAATAGTTTCAGGCTCAAGCTTTTTATCTGCTATATCTCTTGAAATATTATTCATCGCCCTAATCATCTCATCTCTGCTTCCGTAATTCAGAGCGATTGTAAAATTCAGTCCGGTATTTTTAGAAGAAACCTTTTCCAAATGCTCAATCTTATCGCGAAGCATACTGTCAAGACGACTTTTTTCACCAATCACACGAACGCGCATATTATTTTTAGAAGTACGCTCAATACAATCCTTAAGATAGTTATCTAAAAGCTTCATTAGCGCCTTCACCTCATCCTCGGGACGTTTCCAATTCTCAGTTGAAAATGCATACACCGTAAGATATTTAATTCCAAGATTCCATGCGTCCTCGCAAATCCGCTCTACGGTCTTTGCACCTTGAACATGCCCATAATTCCTAGGCATTAAGCGTTTCTTTGCCCATCTTCCATTACCATCTAATATAATGGCAACATGCTGTGGAATGTCATACTCTTCTCCGTTAATTTCCTTCTTCATAAAATATATTCTCCAATCCGCATAAATACAACAAGGATGTCTTAATAAGACATCCCCCATATCTTTTACCATTTTTTAAACTGTCATAATCTCTTTTGTTTTACTATCAACTTCGTCGTCAACCATCTTGATAAACCTGTCTGTAAGCTTCTGAATCTTGTCCTCTAAGTCCTTTAATTCATCATCAGAAATATCCCCTTCTTTATTCTGCTTCTTAACCGCATCATTGGCGTCTCTTCTAATATTACGGACCGCAACCTTTGAAGCCTCTCCTTTCTTTTTTACATCCTTTGCAAGTTCCTTACGTCTATCCTCTGTTAATTCAGGAAAATTAAGTCTTACAGACTTACCGTCATTATTTGGCGTAATACCAATGTCAGAACACATAATAGCTTTCTCAATATCTTTCAAAATAGAAGTTTCCCAAGGTGTAATCAGAAGACTTCTCGCTTCCGGAACAGTAATATTACCTACCTGCTGTATAGGTGTTGGAACCCCATAATAATCAACCTTAATATTATCTAAAATATGGGGGTTAGCCCTGCCTGCACGTATATTGGCATACTCTCCCTTTAAAGCCTCCAATGATTTATTCATCTTATCTTCATATTGACTTAACATACCTCAAAAATCCTCCTAATCTCTATTATTCTGCATTTACATAAGTTCCGGTAAATTTGCCTGTCAATGCATTAACAATACTGTTTTCCTGATTCAATCCAAAAATCATCATAGGCATATGGTTCTCAAGGCACATCAACGTAGCTGACAGGTCTATTACTCCTAATTTCTTGTTAAGCACATCGCTAAGATTTATGGAATTATACTTTTTAGCATCAGGATTAAGCTTAGGATCACTGTCATATACACCGTCAATAGCCTTGGCAAGCATGATTCCATCCGCCTCTATCTCAATGGCCCTAAGCGCAGTAGCAGTATCTGTTGAAAAATACGGATGTCCGGTGCCGCCTGCAAAAAATACCACCTTTCCCTGCTCCAACGCCTCCATTGAACGATCCTTAGAATAAAGCTCCGCCATATCTCCACATTCAAAGGGAGTCATAACAACTGTCTTTATTCCCACAGTACGAAAAATCTCTGACACATAAATACAATTCATAACCGTAGCCAGCATTCCAATCTGATCCGCCTTAGTTCTCTCAATCTTATTACTTGTTCTGCCTCTCCAGAAATTGCCGCCCCCGATTACAACTGCCAATTGTATACCTGAATCTACTACCTGCTTTACCTGATTAGCGACTTCAACTACAGTGTCTTCATCAAACCCTGTATGTTTATCTCCAGCCAGCGCCTCTCCGCTAAGCTTCAATAGAACACGCTTCATTTTTTCCATATTAATCTCCTTGTGCAATATTAGTTATCAAAGAAAGTATTAACATCAATATCAGAGTAGCTCTGTGAACACATACCCTCCATAACTGCACCGTTATTAACCTGTACAGAGCGGGACTTAATATTACCCATAACAACTGCTGTAGAATCAATGATAACCGGTCCGTCTACGTCAATATCGCCCTTTACCGCACCTGCAACTACTGCGGAAGAAGCCTTTATATTACCGACAACAACAGAGCTTCCACCAACCTTAATGCTTCCGTTGCTTACCATATCTCCGGTAATATTGGCAGCGTCCGTAAATATCTCAGCAGCCTCGGACTTTCCTCTTATAGAGCCGGATACCGTAAGCTTGCCTCTGCAAGACACATCGCCTTCAATAGTACCGATTACATCAAGACTTCCTGTGGTCTTAATGTTACCGATAATCTCTGTTCCCTTAGTAATAGTTGCTGTCTCGTCGTCTGCCGGACCTTCCTCCATTACTGTATCTGCCTTAACTTCTGCCTTAACTTCTTCCTTTACTTCCTCAACTGCTTCCTTAGCCATTATATCTTCCTCCTGATTTATATTTTCTGTTGACTGTTCATTTGTCACACTCGCTTCTGCCTCCGGAGCGAATGCAGCAGTATCGCCTACTGCTTCCTCTAAAGTAACCTCCATGTCGCTAAGCTTAGTATCATCACCGTCTGCATATTCCTTTAACAAATCTGCGGCATTCTTAGAATCCTTTTCCTCATCCTGTGTATCAGCCACAGAATCTGCATCTGATTCCCCTTCTTCCACTTCTTCCACTTCTCCGAAAAGATCTGCCAGTTCTGCATCCAAATCCTCATTCTCCGCAACTGCAGCGCCGGCGTCATCATTCATCAACTCGTTTACTGCCTGTGACATATCATCCTTTAAATCTTTAAATAAACTCATATCCTACCTCCTGTATAAGTTGTTCCGTCGTAACCCTTGTAATATTAAGCCTCTTAATCTGTTCCTTCAATGCAATAATTCTCCGATAAAGCATAATATTGCAGATTAAAGAACACAAAATACATAGAATCATGAAAAGCATAAGCAGCTTAGTTAAATTCGGTTTTCTGCGTATCTTCCCATCATCTGCTTTTGTTTCCTTTTCTTCCATAGAAGATTCAGCCTCCCCGTTACCACAGATGTTTTAATTATACCATAACAAGAGCAAAATGAAAATGCTTTTCTTAGACATTTTGCAGACATATATACATTATTTTACATAATCAAGCAATTCCATTGCTATTTCCTTTACGCTCTGATACTCAAAATCCTCAGCAAACTGCTGCGCCGCCTTAAGCTTCTTATGCCATTCCGCCATATCTATTATAATATTTTCTTTACCGCTGTCTTTATATTCACAGTATCCGTCTTCAAACAGAAAATTAAAACACTCCTCCAAAAACTTATACATAGAGACTGTATCCCTCTCCACACAGGTGTTTTTTAATTTCTCCAATATCTGTATCAATGCATTTGCCTCCACCGAACAGGTACTTCCGGGCGTCCATGAAACCTTGATGGGCTTTTTCTCAGCCTCAATATAGCGTTCATAACACTCCCTTAGCCTTACATTCATGTCATCAACCTTAGAAACAAAGTCATTGTGACTATCCTTAATGTATTTAAATTCCCTGTTCTTTCCACCCTGTTCAAGTCCGGCGGCAAGCGTAGATAAACCGGTAAAACCAATTAATGCTAACGTTCCCTTTGTTCCATGAATATATACAACATATTCATCATAGTTTTTCTGTGAAAATGCATTCTCAATCGCTGTCCTGCGTTCCAGCGTATGAGTCAAATAGTATCCGATATTTTCCCATACGCCTTCCATCCCATTAGTAGAAAAACTTAACGCACGCTCCTGCTCCCAACCGGGTACCTTGCTTAATCCATAATCCTCCATAGACATCCAACCTTCTGTAACTTATAATAACTTTATAACATTTAATGGTTCATCAATAATATATGTAGCGCCATTCTCTTTTAAACATCTTTCATCCCTAAATCCCCATAGACAGGAAATACAGGTCATATCTGCATTTTTTGCAGTAACAATATCAACTTCGGAATCTCCGACATATATGCAGTCCTTAACCTCAGCGCCTAACTGCTTTACCGCCTCTAACAAAGTATCCGGCGCAGGCTTTTTACGTACATGTTCGCTTTCTCCTATAGCAACTTCAATTAGTCCGTCAAAATAAAAATCCCTGAGCTCCTTAACTGCTGAATCCATCTTATTGGAAACAATTGCTGTCTTTATTCCATCTTCTTTTAATTGCTTAAGTAACTCTATTATATCGGCGTAAGGCTTTGTCTTCTCATGGCAATGCTCTAAATAATATTCTTTAAAATCCTCAAAAGTTTCCTCAAAAGCCAAGCTTTCCAATCCTCCTGGAATAGCAAGCTCCATCAGACGCTTTACGCCATTTCCCACGAAACTTTTCACTTCATCAATGGAATGGGTGGTAAATCCATGCTTTTCCAAGGCAAAATTAACTGCGTCCGTCAAATCCTCCAATGTATCAAGCAACGTACCGTCCAAATCAAAAATTACAGTGTTATATCTTTTCATGATTTTTCTCCTTTTTCATAAGCTTTACATACATCATTATACATTCTATTCCTTCATTGTGCAAGTTTTATATAAAATAAATATTTTTTTTAAATTCTTAAACACTTTTACCAAATATTATATTGATAAATTACCTGATAAATTTTTTCAGTAAAAAAGCCGGAACCTTCATTAGCTCCGGCTTTTTGATATTGTTAATTCTCTGTATCATTTTAACTTTTAGTTAGAATTTTAAATATTTTTTGATATTCTTTAGCGTTGTGTTATCATCAACACGAACAAACACCCTTGTCACATAGGTCTTGCCATTTTGTGTAATCTTAGCTGTAACAACTGTAACTCCTTTCTTTTTACCGGTTATTACACCCTTCTTTGTAACTTTGGCAATCTTCTTGTTCTTTGATGTGTAGCTTATCTTAGCCTTCTTTTCAACATTGGTAAACTTAAGCTTAGTTTTCTTACCCTTAAACACGCGCTTATAAACATTAAATTCAGGTAGTTGTCCGCCCTTCATTTTCTTGCTTAACGCAGCAGGCTTCAGGTTATAGTTCTTAATATTTTTCTTAACTGTAAGATTAACCTTAACCTTATAATATGAACCGTTTTGGATAATATAAGCGGTAATCTTGCATTTGCCCTTCTTCTTACCGGTTATTACGCCTTTGCTGTTAATAGTTGCAATCTTCTTATTGCTGGACTTATAAATCTTCTTTGCAGTCTTGTTGATACCTACAATATTCAAAGTAAATTTCTGCTTAATACCAAGCTTCTTGTTAAGCTTTAATATCGGCACCTTCTTGATAACCGTCTTTTCATCATACTCAATAATCCTTACATTAAAGCTGTGCTTGCTTCCATCCTTAAATACTATTTGTACAGGATGGACGGTATCAGCCTTAAAACCTGAAAATGCAGAAGACTTTATAGTAATGGAGTCTTCGTTGATATTGTAACTTCCCGAAGGCAAATCCTTGTCGTCAATTAATACTTTATCTACTTCCTTGCCGCTGTCAAGCTTCTCGGAAATGTCCTTTGGATTAGTCTTCTCAAATACCTGCTCAGGCCCATTGGTATCGTTTGGTACATTTTTTACCGCAGTGGGATTACTTGTGGTATTTGCCTGTTTGTTCGCCTCTGACGCTTTATCCACGTCGCCCACAGTTTTCCAATCACTATTTATGGTAAGCTTAACTGTTACAGAGCTTCCCTTGGCAGTCTTAAAAGTAACGTCATACGTGCCGGGCTCGTTCTTTATTTTACTTGTATCGACGTCGACAATGTCCACAGGCTCCTTGGTATCTGTCATATATGCAATTGCATTGGCAAGCTTAATGTTATTTGCAAGCTTATCTGCCCCTGTCACAATATCATAATCCTCAATACCAATCTCGTAATTATTGGCTGAAATAGTTTCTTTATTGTCAGCATCCGGTATGCTCTCATCCATAACTGTCACAGTTACTGTTGTGCTAGTACCGTCAGGAGTGCTGACCTCAACAGGATACTCTCCCTTTTTCTTATTTGTAATTGCGTCGTTTACCTTTTCCAAATCAGAAGAATTAACTGAAGCCTTAACTTCATCTCCAAGAGAGTTCTTTGCATCAATATCCGCTTTCTCCTTAAAGCTGTCGTCAGTCAAAGTAGAACCGCCCGCCGGTACAATAAAATTATTACCGGTAACGCTTTCATACTTTGCAGTAGCTTTTACTGTTACTTTCACACCTTCATAGGAAAATGTAACGTCGTACACATGCGGCGTATCCGTTTCCTTTACCTCTATTACGCTTATCTCATCAGAATCCCATAAAATCGCGCCGCCTGACTTAGAAGAATCGGTTGCAACAACGCCCGCAAGCTCCTTAAACTGCTTTTGAACATCTGCATCTTTACGGTTTTTCTCCTGCTCGCTGCTAATATAAAAATCATTAGCGCCAATGGTAATACCTGCTTTTTCATCGTCTCCCTTTGTCTTCTTATCTACAACATAAGCAGTGACTTTAGTCGTAGTATCCGTTCCTTTTTCATTTTTAAATGTTATTTCCTTATTATCAGTAACATCCTTCAATGTATCAGTATCGCTTGTAATATTTTCTTTGGCAACGTTATTTCCATCAGGATCGGTGCCTGTTACTCCCGCCCAATCCTTTATATCCTCCTCGCTTGAGCCTTCTGCCTCATCCTTTGTAACAATAAAATCATTCCCATAAATTCTTGGATTCTCCTCCAACGCTTCCGGAATAATCTTTGTATCTAACGAAGACTCATCACTCTCCTTATATACTTCATTAGGTGAAACCTTTGTATTTGTATATGGACTGTACTCGATTAAATAGCCGTCTAATTTCCATTTGGTACTTACATTTGTTCCATCTTTCGGCCA
This sequence comes from uncultured Lachnospiraceae bacterium, assembly GCA_947626505.1. Taxonomy (GTDB): domain Bacteria; phylum Bacillota; class Clostridia; order Lachnospirales; family Lachnospiraceae; genus NC2004. The sequence goes on along the minus strand of CANQSN010000001.1, from coordinate 110,551 downwards.
CAAATCATTCCATTCACCCTTTTCATCATAGCCGTACTCCATACAATATTCCTGAGAAAACTCATCCTCGGCACTCTTATCTGTGTTATTAGGCTCATTTTCATACCAATAGTTATAGCTCTGGTCACAGCCATCCGAGCTTCCATTTCCCTGATAATAATAACCGGGTTCCTTTATCTTATAATAGCTCTTGCCCGCCTCCGGACCGCACATCCAGTACCATGTATCCGCCATATCGCCGGCAATACGTTTACCCGGATTAAGCGTTGTCATCTCGTCTGCATCAAAAGGAATATTATCGGTCTTAGTTCTTGCGCCTCCAACCCACGCGCCACGCTCTTTTAGTCCAAGACTGTTGCAAATGTAAATCTGTTCCATATCGCTTGTTATTGTTGCCAGATATCCTTTCAGTCCATTAAACTTATGTTCATCTGATTTTGCATTTTTATAGGCGCTATACCATGTGCGGTTTTCATCAATTGATTGTGTATAATCCCATGGCACATATTTGTAATAATGAATACTGCCATCCACTGCAATAACCGTCATATCGTCCGGCAGTTGAACAGAATTACTGATTACCGTAACCTTCTGCTTTGACGTATCAGAAACTCCATTACGGTAATACTTCATATTCTTTAAAAATTCTTCAATCTGTGCGATATCCGAAGACTTGCTTATAACTGTAAGCGAACACAGCTTCGTATTATTCTCCGTAATAGCATTTCCGCTTATATATTTCTTGTCTCCGGTTTCACCAAAAGTAAGCCCCGATACTTTAATATCAGAACCGCTTCCTAACGTCGTTGGCGATGGAATGGTAAAATAACCATTATTGCTAACGGAAATACAAAAAATCTTTTGTCCCTCTCCAAAGCTTGCCGCTGCACTTGGAAAATGATAAGAAACATTTTTCTCAATCCATGCAGCGTCGCCCAATATAATGCTATTTGCGGTATCTGCTGCTTTTGGCGTAATAAAAGTAATCGGCAGACTTGTCAGTACTAAAAGTAACGTCATTATAATAGCCAAAACTCTTTTTTTCACATAGCATTCCTCCTTAAAATTTTAAAAACACGCTTGCTTAAATATGCTTTAAAATTATTGCATATATATTAAAATACTATACTAATTATAACACATTTTTTTATCCGTAACAATGCTTTACCTGCCTATATTTATTGACTTATTATTGGAAATTAATCCTGCTTTATCCAGCTTTACTTTTGCACTTTAAAGCAGTTGCACATTTATAATAACTATGATACAATACTGCAAGTTTGATTCTAAAATATATTGTCGTAGAAAGGAGAACTTCACTATGGTTTTGAAGATTCTTATGTTACTGGTATTTTTCGGCGTTATGATTGGTATAGGTCTGTACTGCCGGAAACATGCCACAGATGTAAACGGTTTTGTACTGGGAGGGCGTTCTGTGGGACCTTGGCTCACTGCATTTGCCTATGGTACTTCATATTTCTCTGCGGTTATCTTTGTGGGCTATGCAGGACAGTTTGGATGGAAATATGGTATTGCCTCAACATGGATTGGTATTGGAAATGCTGTAATCGGCTCACTGCTTGCATGGGTAGTTCTTGGACGCAGAACCCGAATTATGACACAGCATCTAAACAGCGCCACTATGCCGGAATTTTTCGGAAAGCGTTTTGACAGCAAAGCATTAAAAATCACTGCCTCTATAATCGTATTCATTTTTTTAATTCCTTATACCGCTTCGCTTTATAATGGTTTAAGTCGTTTATTTGGAATGGCGTTTAATATTGATTATACATATTGCATCATTATCATGGCAATTTTAACCGGTATCTATGTTATTGCCGGAGGATACATGGCTACCGCCATTAACGATTTTATACAGGGAATGATTATGCTTGTCGGTATTGTAGTAGTTATATTGGCTGTGATAAATAACAATGGAGGTTTTCTAAATGCTATTGACGGTCTGGCAAGAATATCTGATGAAACCGCTTCAACTACGCCCGGTATTTTTGCTTCTTTCTTTGGACCTGATCCTATAAATCTTTTAGGAGTTGTTATTTTAACCTCGCTTGGCACATGGGGATTACCTCAGATGGCGCAAAAATTCTACGCCATTAAAAGTGAACATGACATTAAAAAAGGAACTATAATCTCCACCCTGTTTGCAGTTATTGTTTCAGGCGGCTGCTATTTCCTTGGCGGTTTTGGACGCCTTTATTCAGACTCCATTGATATTGAGGCAAATGGCTTTGACAGCGTTATTCCTACCATGCTTTCCTCACTGTCCCCATTTTTAATCGGGCTTGTTGTAATTCTGGTATTAAGCGCTTCAATGTCCACCTTATCCTCGCTTGTTATTGCATCAAGCTCCACTATGACCATTGATTTCTTAAAGGACAACTTTATAAAGAACATGACGGACAAAAAACAAGTGCTTGTGATTCGCGCTTTGATTGTAGTATTTATTGCAATTTCTGTTGTACTGGCAATTATACAGTACAAATCAAACGTCACATTTATCGCACAGCTAATGGGTATTTCATGGGGTGCATTAGCGGGCTCCTTCCTTGCACCATTCCTTTACGGGCTGTACTGGAGGAAAACCACAAAAGCCGGCTGCTTCGCCTGCTTTGCATTTGGCTCAATACTCATGATTGCAAATATATTCTTTAGACCAAGCTTCCCATTACTGCTGCAATCACCCATCAACAGCGGCGCGCTTGCAATGCTGGCAGGCTTCGTCATTGTACCGTTAGTAAGCCTGTTTACTAAGAAACCTGAGAAGAAGCTTGTTGAAGATGCATTCTCCTGCTATGAGCAGACTGCTACTGTAAAAAAGAAAACTTCTCTTGGAGAAGAATAAGAAAAATAATTAAAAGACGTATGGAGAACAACCCATACGTCTTTTTAACCTTTGTTCTTATGTTGAATAATACTTTATCTTTTATCATATTGGAATTTAATTATTTCTTCATAAATAGCATACTCACAATACCTATACGCATAATTGCTATCTTGCGTTCCTCATCATTTCTCCCAACTCATGTATCATATCGACGTCCTCCTGATTCAGCTTGACATTAGAGCTTATATTCTGCCCTTCAGATGTGGTAATGCTAATCTCAATAATTGTTCCCGACTCCATCTTCGTATTGCCTACAGCTCTCAAAAACAACGGAAACTTTGGATGGTTCTCCGTAAAGCGCTGCCATTTTCTCTGTATTTCAAATATCATTCCCGGATTAAACATATTAATATCCTCCATTCAAAAGTTCACATGCATTTTTATAGAATATCTTCTCCTCTGTTTCCTGATCAAAGCCCATACTCTTTAGATATTCTATACTCTCCTTCTGCCCTGTCCAAGGACTGTCGGTTGCAAAAAGAATTTTGTCATTGCCATGCTTTTGTACGATCTTTTTAAACAAATTGTCAGGGCACGCCCCAAATGCTACAGCAGTGTCAAAATAAACCTCCTGTCCTGCAAGCAGCTCATACACCTGCTCCCACTGTTTCCAGCCGCCCAAATGGGCAAGGACAAGCTTTTCAGGCTTCACCGCTTTTATAACCTCCAACGCCTGCTTCGGCGGACAATGTACCGGTTCGGGAAATCCTACGTCAACTCCGGCATGAACACTGATAATAAGTCCCAAATTACCGGCCTCATCCACAATACGCTGATATTCTATATCATGGAAATAAGCGCCTTGATAATCAGGGTGCAGCTTAATTCCCTTAAACCCTAACTCCTTAAGCTCTCTTAACTCTTCTTTATATCTTGAACTTGCCGGATGTACCCCGCCAAAAGACAGTATCCTTCTTGCACCTTCTCCATATTGCTCATTGATACTCCTTGCAAACTTTGTTATTGATTCAAACTGTTCAGGCTTAGTAACAACAGGAAGCGCCACAGAAAGCGATACATTTCCTTCCTGCATCTCATTTATAAGCCCTTCAACCCGCCCATTGGAAAATGGCGTCAAATGACTTTGTCCCGCCAAGGTCTGAATTGTCTTCTCTGCAATCTTATCAGGAAATAAATGAGTATGAAAATCTATTACCACTCTTTACCCTTCTTTCTTAAAAAATCACTATGCATTATTCTCCTCTTCCCAAAGCAAATGCTTTCCGGTTAAGCTCTAAAAATTTATGGGGGACGCAAGCCTCCAATGAATCCTGCCATGCATCTAATGAAGCCTCTTGAAAATATTTGGAAAACCGTCCCATAAGAGCAATATTTGCCGCTTTAATAGAACCCGCCTCATTTGCAAGCATCAGGGCGTCTACAGCGTCTACCTTAGCTCCCGCCTCCTCCATTTTAGATACCAAGTCTTTAGGATACTCCATAGCTCCCGTAATTACAGGCATTGGATCAATCTCCTGTGCATTTACAACAACCTGTCCACCGGGCTTTAAATATTCCATATATCTGGCTGCTTCTAAAATCTCAAAAGAAATAATATAATCTGCCTCACCCTTATCGATTAGGGGAGACGCCACATTATCACCAAACCGCACATATGTTACAACACTTCCTCCACGCTGGCTCATACCATGCACCTCGGACACCTTTACATCATAGCCCTCACTGACCAGAACATGTCCCAATAATTTACTGGCGAGCAGCGAGCCTTGTCCCCCTACTCCAACAATCATTACATTTGTAGTCATATTAATTCCCACCTTCCTTTAATGCGTCAAATGCACATAACTGCTGGCAAACACCGCAGCCAACGCACAAAGTTTCATCTATATAAGCCTTGCCATCCTTAAAACATAAAGCAGGACATCCAAGCTTCATACAAGCTTTACATCCCTTGCATTTATCGGAGTCCACCCTTAAAGCCGGCTTAACCTTTACATACTTCAGCAGTACGCATGGACGCCTGCTTATAATAACTGAAGGCTCCTTTGCTGCTAATTCTTCCTTAATCACCTTGTCGCAGGCAGACAAATCATAAGGATCTACCACTGTCACTCTCTCAAATCCCATAGAATGGCACAATGCCTCTAAATCTATTTTTCCTGCCGGATCTCCTTTAATATTATAACCGGTGGTCGGATTCTGCTGATGTCCGGTCATTCCGGTAATTGAATTATCAAGAATAATAACTGTAGAATTGCTCTGGTTATAAGCGATATTTGCAAGTCCCGTCATTCCTGAATGCATAAATGTCGAATCTCCAATAACCGCAACCGTACTTCCCTCGCTCTCCTCTCCCAAAGCCTTGTTAAAGCCATGCAGCGAGCTTATTGACGCTCCCATGCAGGCGGTCATTTCCATAGCATTTAACGGAGCCACTGCCCCTAACGTATAGCATCCAATGTCACCAAGTACGGTACATTTATTTTTTGCAAGGGTGTAGAACATCCCTCTGTGAGGACAACCGGCGCACATAACCGGAGGACGGTTAGGCAAATCCGGTATTGCCTTACAGCTTTCTTTGTTATCAATTCCAAGCTTTTCTGCCACTAAGCTCTGTGAAAATTCTCCTACCATAGGAAGAACATCCTTTCCTGTAACAGTCAGCCCTAAAGCTTTACAATGATTCTCAATAATTGGATCAAGCTCCTCAATAATAACAAGCTTATCAACCTTTTTTGCAAAATCAATAATCTTATTAACCGGCAGCGGGTTAATCATACCAAGCTTTAATACAGACGCCTTATCACCAAATACCTCCCTTGCATATTGGTAACTGGTGCTGGAGGTAATAATTCCGATAGAAGTATCTCCCATTTCAACCCGATTTAAATCACAAATCTCGGCATATTCCGTAAGCTTTCTTGTGCGTTCCTCTACAAACGGATGCCGCTGCTTAGCGTATGCCGGCATCATAACATATTTTGCAATATTCTTCTCATAAGGCTTTGCCTTTAGTACAGCGCGCTCTCCTTCCTCCACAATGCTCTGCGAATGGGCAATACGGGTACACATTTTCACAAATACCGGAGTATCATATTCCTCTGATATTTCATATGCTCTTTTGACAAATGCAAGTACCTCCGAAGAATCAGAGGGCTCTAACATAGGCACTTTAGCCGCTATTGCATAATGCCTTGAATCCTGCTCATTCTGAGAGGAATGCATTCCGGGATCGTCTGCAACACAAATAACCATCCCTGCATTTACGCCGCAGTAAGAAATGGTAAATAAAGGATCCGCCGCTACATTTAACCCTACATGCTTCATACCGCAAAAGCTGCGTTTTCCTGCAAGGCTTGCGCCAAATGCCACTTCCAAAGCCACCTTTTCATTCGGCGCCCACTCACAATATATCTCATCATACTTTGCCGCTTCCTCCGTCACCTCTGTACTAGGAGTTCCCGGATACGAGCTTGCCACCATACAGCCTGCTTCATAAAGACCTCTTGCAAATGCTTTATTTCCTAACATTAATTGTTTCATTTTCATTCATCCTTTTCTGTAAGTTTAATAATACACTATGATAGTTTATCACACTTTAATAAGTGCGTAAAGCAAAAGAAGCTCTTTGCATTATCTGTAAAATATCTTCTCACAAAATAAAAAAATCTCGGAAAGCAAAAGTTTCCGAGACCTTTCATTGTCATATTAAAAATCCGGTAATTAGCAAACGCCCTGTGCAATCATAGCCTCCGCTACCTTCTCAAAGCCTGCAATATTAGCTCCTGCAACATAGTCGCCTTCCTTGCCATACTTCTTGGCTGCTTCATCTAAATTATGGAAAATATTAATCATAATATTCTCAAGCTTAGAATCTACTTCTTCAAAACTCCATGAAAGTCTTTCGCTGTTCTGGCTCATCTCAAGAGCAGAAGTAGCAACGCCTCCTGCATTGGCAGCCTTACCCGGTGCAAACAATACGCCATTCTCCTGCAAATACTTGGTTGCATCCAAAGTTGTAGGCATGTTAGCGCCTTCTGCAACTGCAATACATCCATTGGCAACCAACTGCTTTGCATCCTCTAAATCAAGCTCATTCTGGGTTGCACATGGAAGCGCCACATCACACTTAACACTCCATACGCCTTTACCCTCATGGTACTCAGCGCTTGAACGCTTAGCTGCATACTCTGTCAAACGCGCGCGCTTAACTTCCTTAACCTCTTTAAGCAATGCAACATCAATTCCCTCCGGATCATAAATCCATCCGGTAGAATCAGAGCATGTAACCGGCTTTGCACCCATCTGCTGCGCCTTCTGTATTGCATAAATAGCAACATTTCCCGCACCTGAAACAACAATAGTTTTACCGGAAATATCATTGTTATTACACTTTAACATTTCACGGGTAAGATAGAGCAAACCATAACCGGTAGCCTCTGTACGAGCAAGAGAACCGCCATAGGTCAGTCCTTTACCGGTAAGAACGCCTTCAAATACACTTTTAACCTTCTTATACTGTCCAAACATATATCCAATCTCGCGAGCGCCTGTTCCGATATCTCCGGCAGGAACGTCGGTATCTGCACCAATATATTTGCAAAGCTCCGTCATAAAGCTCTGGCAAAATGCCATAACCTCTCTGTCTGATTTTCCTTTAGGATCAAAATCAGATCCGCCTTTACCGCCGCCAATTGGAAGGCTTGTCAAAGAATTCTTGAAAATCTGCTCAAAGCCTAAAAACTTAATGATACCAAGATTAACCGACGGATGCAAACGCAATCCTCCCTTATAAGGTCCAATAGCGTTATTAAACTGTACGCGGAAACCTCTGTTGACCTGTACCTGTCCCTTGTCGTCTACCCAAGGCACACGAAACATAAGCTGTCTGTCAGGCTCTGTAATGCGCTCCAGAATAGCTTCTTTACGATACAACTCCTCATTAGCATCAATAACAGGTCTTAAAGAGTTTAACACCTCGTCAACCGCCTGTAAAAATTCCGGCTGATCTGCATTCTTCTTCTGTACTAATTCAAGCACTTCATCAACGTATGACATTTTAAAATCCTCCTTAAATTATGTAAATGTTGATATAAATAGGGCAAAAAATAGGTACGCGACATACGCGTACCTATCTGACACCCTTGTCATATAACATTATATATGATTCTTCATGTCATTGCAAGATATTATTTATCTCCTTGCAATTTTTTTTGTTTTCTTTGCTAAATTTAATATTTTTTTTAATATTATGCAAGTTACACTTCAACAATTGCAAAATCACTCACTTTTCTTCTTTTTTTTCTTTTTCTTTGCTTTTTTTGTTTCTTCCGTTGTCTTCTCTGTTGTTTCCTCAGTCGTAGTAACGGTGCCATTCTCCAAAGCCTCCACATAAGCCTTCAGATTAGCGTCCGCCTCTAAATCCTGCTCTGCCTGTTGATTTACAGAATCATATAATGCCAATACGTCGCTGCTCTGATCCATAGAAATCAGCATATTGGAAATATCATCATCCTCAATGCTATCATCAGGCGTTGTATCAATCTTATAGCTGCCATCCTCCTGCAATCTTGCAATAAAACGATACATACCCTGACAGGTCTTATCAATTCCCTTAAACTTTACATCTGCTACAACATAGAGCAGATATCCGCCTTCATAAGGTCCATTTTTACTGTATACCTTTATATTCTGGAATCCCTCTACCACCTTTGCCATATTCTTATAATCATTCACACTGCTATATGAATCAGCGCACATATCCAAAGTCTTCATTGTATCTACATCGTTGGAGCTCATTGCTGCCATATATGAATTTATCAATGTAGTAACAGCTTCATTGTCGCAGAGAACTACCGGATTGGTATTCACTTCCTCTGTCGTAGCCTCTGACGTATCCTCTGTAGATACGCCTTCTGATTTTTTATTATCAGCTTCCTGCTTGTCCTTTTTTGAATCTGATTTTATACTGCTTGATATAACTCCCACAATCACTACCAGAATAACCAGACATATTGTCCATGCGCCAATCATCTTATATTTTTGCTGCTGGTTCATTCCCATCCACTTATTTCTATACTTTCTAATCTTACTAAATATCTTATCGGTTATGGAGTTATGTGCAGCTTCTCTGCTTTTCTGATAGGAATTACGCTCTTTAAAAATCTTATCTTTAAGCCTGTCATCCTTCATTACCTTATCATTAGAATACATTGGCTTTTTCTTTATCGGCTCTGATATCTTTTCCTTTTGAGGCTCCTTTTTTGGCGCTTTACTGTCTTTTGCTCCCACCCTTATATCTATCCTGCCGCCGGAATGATTATTATCCTTGTTAATCTGTTTTAATATCTTCTCTTTTCTCTTTTTACTATTCATTTTCTTCCCTCTATTCTTTAATATATAAAATGTATACCATGCAAATACAGCATTGAATAGCAACATCATTGTAACAAATCCATGACCTTTAATCAATATAAACTTACAGTTTTTTTGATGTGCGAGTAACTGATTAAGAAAATGCATAATAATTTGTCAGTAACATATAATACTTTACGAGGTAATTTTTATGAAGCATTTAAGACGATATACGATTATAGGAATAGTTTTTGTTCTAATTACAGGTACCCTTTCCCACTTCCTATATAATTGGTCCGGCAACAATTATATAGTTGGATTATTCACGCCAATTAATGAATCAGTCTGGGAACATATGAAGTTATTATTCTTCCCAATGTTAATATATTCACTAATTATTATTTTAAATTTAAAAAAAATTTATCCATGCGTTACATCTTCGCTATTATTTGGAATTTTAGCAGGAACGCTGCTAATACCAATATTTTTCTATACCTATACATCTATTATTGGTAAAAACATTTTTATATTAGATATAGGTACATTTATTTTGAGTATCATACTCGCATTCTGGCTTTCCTTCAAGCTTACATCAGCTTGCAGGTTAGAGTCATACACGCTTTTATTGTGTGGTTTAGTATTTATTCTTCTTGCGTGCTTCATGCTTTTCACTTATAATCCTCCAAAAACACGAATATTTGAGGAACCAACTATTTCAAAAACTGCTTAAAATAAAGATTTTAAAATTAATTTATCATTATGCAGGATATTGGCTTCACATAAAAATTCCTTTACTTTTCAACATCATTATGATACTATTTATAAGTATTAATCAACTTAATCTTGTATACATACAAACTCTTATAAATCGGGTAATTACGCTTATTAATAACAACATTATGCACCAGTAGCTCAGCGGATAGAGCAGCGGTTTCCGGAACCGTGTGTCGGGGGTTCGATTCCCTCCTGGTGCATTTTTATTTTCCGGTATACCATATTTATGATAACTATATTTCAACAAAGGAGTAATTTATATGAAACGTATACTATATCTTATATTATTAACCATACTATTATTAACCGGCTACAGTATCAACGGAGTTGCCGAAGGCGAGCTTATGCTTACCCCGCTCTCTACATTTTTCAATGAAGATGTATCAGGCAGTTATACAGTATCCGGCAATGCAGCAGCAGTAATTCCTGTAGATGTTGCCGCCCAAGGAAATCTAAACATTAAAATTGAATACGAAAATCTGAAAACTGATTACCTTATGAAAATATATACAGATGATTCCTATATTAATCTTATTCACTCCACTCTATTATCTTCTGTTAATAATTCCCATACAGCATCTATTACTGCCGGCGGAAAAACAACCTTATATTTACATATCGCGCCCGCAATGAACAACGTTCAGGCAGAGCCTGTTACATTTAATATTACTGCCGGTCTGCACAAGGCAAAGACGCAAACCATTTCCAACAATAAAACCTTGAAGAACAAATCATGGACAAAAAAGAAAATGGTAAAATCTAAATCAAAACATTATTACAAATTAAAAATTAAAGGCAGCAAGTATTTAAACATCAGCTCCAACAATACATACATTAATGTGCAGCTCTTTGACTCTACAAAGAAAAAAGCATTGTCAGCCGCAGTTCCTTTAAAGAGCTCTAATAATTTCCATTCCTCCTTTGCCCTCAGCAAAGGCACATATTATGTACTTGTTACTGCTGATTATCAGACCTCTTATCAGATTTACTATCAATGTAAAAATGTTCCAATAGTTTATGGAAAAAAGATTAACAAAGCAAAAAAACTCTACTTTAATAAGCAGACATTAGGATTATTGACTGCCACAGACGGGGTATCCTCCGGACAGTATTACAAATTCCGTTTTAACTCTGATAAAAAGATTCAGCTTGCATTCTATGTTGAGAACTCATCAGACCAGTTTAATTTGCAGCTATATGACTCCGATTATAACGAGCTTCCTACATCAAATTACAAATTAGGCAACGCTTCCTTACTTTATATTAATTCCAGAGCCGCCATGCCTGCAGGACTATACTATATTAAAATAACAAAAACAAAAGCTGCTACATCCGGCTGCTATAGTATTATGGTAAGAAATCAATAATCGACAGGATTTACATTTTCTTATAAGTCTATTCATACTTTATTCATATTTATAATATATATTACAAGTATCAGTTGTTCATTTTATAGTTTTTAATATATGTGTGTTATGTATTTAAAAAATCTCCCGCCGCAGGCAGGAGATTTTTTAATGTTATTATTTTACTTTTAACTTATAATTATATTTGTATTTTCCACATGTTGCCCTAATGGTGGTAGTCCCCTTCTTTTGACCGATTGCTCTGCCTGTAGTTTTATTAATTGTTGCAACCGATTTCTTACTGCTGGACCATTTTATTTCCTTCGATAAACCTTTGCGGTATGCCTTAAAGGTATATTTTTGCCCCACCTTGATTGACTTAGGTTCCGTAGTAATTACTACCTTTGGCTTTAATACTGTAACCACTGTCTTTAACTTATATACCCTTACTCCGGTATCCACCTTAGTAGTGACTGTTGCCTCCCCAACGCCTATTGCAGTAATCTTTCCTTTATCGTCCACCTTACAAATCTTCTTGTCATCAGTAGAAAATGTTACATCATAATCATTTCTAAGATTCTTAATGCTAAGCTTATAACTGTTGGATTTGTAAAGCGAAATCTCTTTCTTAACAGTTGGATCTTTTGTAACAATAACTGCGCATTTGTCATTATAACCGCCATTTGCAGTAACGGTGATTACTGCGTAACCAACCCTGATACCCTTAACTACACCTGTTGACGAAACTGTTGCAACAGAAGGATCCGAGCTGGTATAAACAACATCTTTATTGGTTACATTGGATGGGTTAAATATAACGTTCAACGTAAAGCTCTTGCCAAGCGTCAACTGTTTTGAAGTTTTATCCACTGAAATAGAACGAATAACCTCTGGAATCCTAATCTCATATACCTTGCGGTTACTGGAATTACCAACATTATCCGTTGCCCATGTCGTCAAAGTATTAATTCCCGGTTGAAGCGCAAAACCTTCTGAATAATTAATAGTATCTCCATTATTAAGCTCATACTTAATCTGGTCAAGCCCCGACTCTGTGTCGAAGGAATGAAGATAACATACATCATCAACCATAGTATAGGTAACGTCTGCCGGCGATATACTATCCACCTTGTCAATGTTTACGTTAAAGAATGAAGTTGCTATATTTTTATTCTTATTGGCATATTTTATTGTCAGAGTATAAATGCCATTTTCTGTAACTTCAATAGCCTCAGAAGCAGTTGTTCCCGGCTCAAATGTAACCTCTCTGTTTCCGTCAAGATACAATGCTGTTATATTGTAATAGTCGCTGTTAGTCCAAAAAAAGTTTAACTTAGCTGAACCCGCCCATGTCTGAGGCACTCCGCTGACTGTCACTTTTGGAACAACATACACGTCGCAGCCCAATGCATATCCATAAGCTGACTCTTCTTTTTTTACAAATGGAGTAAAACATGCTGTAGCATCAGTATTCTGTATATTATTCAGGCTGCTCTCATAGGTACTCTGCGATAAAAATACCTGCTGAATTCCTTTCCACTCCTTAAGTCCTGCATGAGCATAAGTTTGATCCTCCGGATCCTGATAAAATGCGCCTGAACCAATTGAAACATTGGCGTCGTCATCAAACGTGACAGCAGACAACAAGGAATTATAAAATGCTTTCTGTCCGATTGTAGTCACTGTTTTCGGAATTGAAATCTTATTAATACAGGAACGCTCAAATGCATACTGATAAATTGCAGATACATGCTCCGGAATAATGTACGCTCCATTATTTCCTGTATTAGCCGGAGGAAATGCAATTAATATATCGGTTTTTTTATTGTAAAGGACTCCGTCCTCTGTTGTAAAAGAGTTATTGTCAGCGCTTATATTATACTGAAAAATCTGGGTATCTGCAAAACAGCTCTCTCCAAAAAAGCTAAGACCTGCCGGCAGCCACATAATACCATCCTTTTCACTGGTAGTAATATAAGAATTGCCGCTTTTATATACTGATTTACATAATGTGTTGCATCCCTTAAAAGCATTATCCTCAATAATTTTAAGATTATCTGCCTGAGAAAAATCTACAGTCTGAAGATTATAACAATTCTCAAATACATTATTACCAATAATCGTAACTGATTTTTTAAAAATAAGCTTTAAATCTCCTACATTTTGCATCTCCTGTACCAGCTCTGCAACCTGATTATTAGTAATATCAATGCTTGATAAATTAAACTCAATAATATTCTGATAGTTATACTTGCTTGCATTGGTGCCATCAAATGTAAATACACTCTCCGCTTTTACAAGAGTTACATTTTCAAGAAGCGATACCGGCGCAAGGAGCAGGCACACAAGCAAAATAGCTGTAATTCTCTTAAAGCTAATATTTTTCATATGAACTCCTCCTTACACAATTTTTTTAACAGTAACCTTGCAACGCACTGCCTTACCTTCATATGTAGCAGTAATTGTTGCGGTTCCCGGCTTCACACCCATAATACGTCCATTAGTTACAGTAACAATATTAGCATTGGAGCTGCTCCATGTAATATCATTTGCGTTAGCTGCTCCATCCACTGCCAACGTATACTCGTCGTACTGTTCTATTGCAATTGACTTAGGGTTCATCTCAATAACTGTCACAGTACACTGCGATTCAATTCCATCATTACAGTACGCTGTAATAACAGTAGTTCCCGGACATTTTGCAGTAACCAAACCATTGCTTGATACAGTTGCAATAGAACGGTCGTCAGTCATCCATTTCACAGCGCTTGTTGTGTTGTTAGGAATTACCCTGACCTCTAACTGGCTTTTCTGGTTCTTAGTCAATGTAATCTCACTCTGTGAAATGGTTAAGCTTGTAATCGGAACAGGATCAATAACCTTCACCCTGCACTTTTTAGAAAGCTTAGTACCATCGGTTGTTTTAACTGTTATAAATGCTGTGCCGGCGCTTTCTGCAAACATTCTGCCATTGCTCTTATTAACGCTTACAACAGACGGATTAGACGAAGTCCATATAAGCTTCTTATTTGTAGCGCTCTTAGGAAGAATTGTTGCTTTCAGCGTGCTGTACTGATTGCCCGTAATTAAAGTAATAAATGTTTTATTAAGCTTTAGCTTTGCAACCTTACGAACCACCTTTACATTGCATACAGCCTTAACCTTGCTTCCATCTTGGGCAGTACATGTAATTTTAGCCTTTCCTGTCTTTTTCGCAGTAAGCTTTCCCGTACTGCTGACGGACACTATATTTTTCTTTGAGCTCTTCCATGTTACCTTGCGGTTTGTAGCAGTTTTTCTCAAGACTGTTGCTTTTAATTGATACTTTGTACCAATCACCATAGTAAGATCTTTTTTATTTAAATTAATCCTTGAAACTTTTTCTTTTACAGTTACCTTACATCTTGCGATAAACCCGCCATCCTGACTGGTACAGGTAATAGTTGTCTTACCACCTGCTAAAGGCTTAACATTACCATTTGCATCTACGCTTGCCACCTTAGGCTTGCTGGATTTCCATGTTACATTCTCATTTATGGAGCTGTTGCCTAATGGATACAATGTCTTTTTAATTGTAAAATCTTCACCCACGTAGACGGTCTTTCTTGTAGGGCTAATCTTAATTCCTGTAACCGGCTCTGTAACAGTTACATAACATACTGCCGAGACTCCGTTCACCGTTGTTGCAGTAATAATAACCGGATCTTTGCTCACTTTGACGCCTGTCACCACGCCTTTATCTGAAACTGTAGCAATATTTTTATCACTGGAGGTCCAGACAATCGATTTATCTGTGGTATCCTCCGGAAGTACAGTGGCAAGTAATGTAAGCTTTGAACCTCTGCTCACCTGAGCCTCTGTACGGTTCAAAATAACGCTGGTAGCCAGACGCTTAACCTCAATGGTACACGTATCATATTTGGCGCCTGAATTGGTTTGTACCCTTACAGTTGTGGTACCGGGCCCAACAGCAGTCACCTTACCATCCTTATCAACCTTTGCAATAGACTCATTTGCAGAAGACCATACAACGCTCTGGTCTGTAGCATTGCTAGGCTCAATCTTTGTCTTTAATGCCAAAATATCTCCTGTCATAATCGGATCTGAAGGCTTATTGGTAATTGTAATTCTTTCTACCGGCTGTTCAACAGTCAAAGTACAGACTGCAAATGGCCTAAATCCGTTAAATCCATTATGGTCTACCGAAGATGTTGCCTTTACTACCACTGTTCCGGGAGAATAAAATGTAACAATTCCATTCTGATCCACCTCCGCCACAGTCTCCCCACTGGTACTGGTTGAAGAGCTAATCTCCCAAATCAGCCCCTTATCTAAGTATGCGTCCTGCGCCGGATTCTCCTCTGTATCATCACTGGTAACATATGCAATTAATGTCACCTGTTTAGAAGTGAGTTCTCCAAGCTTTTCTGTAATTGTCGTATCCTTCATGGTTACTGTTTTAGGATAAGGCCTGACGATATACTCTACCGAACCTACAAAGCTTCCGTCCTCTGTAATCGCCTGTACAGTAGCCCTACCTGCTCCGACTGCAATAATATTGCATGAGGAAAATCCTGTACTGGAGGATATACTGTCAATCTTAATAACATTTTCATCTGTTGACTCCCATCTAACATTAGAATTATACGGAGAATGCTCAAACACAAAACTGTCAACCTGAGAACCGTTTGTTCCTGTTATCTGAGCATCCCTATCTCCCAAGCCTGCAATAAATGCTGTTAAAACATCTGCATCATTTCCAAAACGATTCTCCGGAATCTCAATTCCATTACCGTTTACAGTATATCCAATATGTGTATATAACTCCTGCTGACTGTTCAATACATAAGAAGAACCCGCCTGACGAATCTCAATTCCCTTGACCGGCCTTGTAACTGTTACCACAGATTGAGACACAAATTTACGGTCTTCACTCATCTCCTGTGAAGCACGAATTGTAAATGTCACAGAAGAAACACTCGGCTCCTGATCGTCAAAAAATTCAGAAGTGGTTTCCAATATCAAAGATGTATTTCCGTTTATAGTTGCGCGAAGACCGGGTTTTATAACAACTCCCTCCGTTCCTGCTGTAATCGGAATAATAACCGGCGCTCCCTGTCCTCCGTCATACTCATACTCCCAAACCACCGGTTCATTGACTGCAGAGGTTTCAACGGAAATAGTCTGGCTGTTGTTTACGATTTCATAAGTTCCATTACCATTTTTTTTGTAGTTTACGCAATTAAATGAAGTCTGCGTTGGCGTTACACTAAACTGATCTGTTACCGTTATATCCACAGGATCAGAAACAAGCGTTGTGACACTATCTGTTATGTACGCAGTTACAGTAATTGTTCCCTTTATCTTTGCATTTTTAGAAGTCAACAAAATATACCAGTATCCGTCAATTACCTTTGTCGTACAGGAATTAACTAAATTGGAAGCCTCTCTGTTATAATCTGCTGAAAATCCCTTAACTTTCTCCGGCACATTTGTCCTTAAATACATTGTGTCATTTGGTTTCATATAAACGCTGGTATTTAAAATCTTAGGATTAACATTTGTTTGCAGCTCGCCTGCAATATATGCTGTATCAACATAGGTCTTAGTTACTTTTTGCATCTCCTGAGTGGTAGATGTAACGCCATTTTCATCTGTCGTTTCAACATCCACAAGCTCATCTACAACCTCGGTATAGTAACGTTGATATGCATACTCCCATTCTATTGACGCTACGCCGGGCCCTGCGATTGTCACTGTACAAGTGCCATTGCCGCCCTGCACCTTTACCACATCAGTATTTGTAGATTTGAACTTTATGTTATTACCCTTAAAATTCACTCCACCTTTGGCAACTATTGTAAATTTGTCTCCTGAATTAAAGTTACCGATTCCGGCTATTGTCGTACCTTCAATATGTACCTGACTTCCGCCATCCGTCGTTGTACTTACATCTTTAATCTCAAAAATAGGATCCTCCACACGCTTAGAATCATTACGGTCTGACACTTGAATTACTTCATAATTGTTTGCATCCGTTTCACCCTCTACCCATGCCGCATCGGAAACAATACCATTACCATTAAAATAGAGAAGAAGAACGCTAATCATTATAACGGAAACTACAATAAGCTGTACTATTTTGTTATATTTACCATGTTTTAGATTCATTGTATTTCTCCTCTCTAATTAACCGATACTTTATTTGACTTAATCTCATCGTTCGTTAATTTCTTCTTTACATATATCTTACATCTTGCTTTTTTACCGCTGCCATCTGTCGCTTTGCAAGTGATATAACAGCTTCCCACTGTCAATCCTTTTACAACGCCATCCTTATTTACAGTAGCAACCTTATTATTGGAGGACTTCCATTTAAGCTTCTTGACGTCTGCATTCTTAGGAGAAACTGTAGCTGTAAGTATTGATTTCTTATTGCGCTGAACATACATCTTTTTATGGTTCAGTTTAATAGAATCCACATATCTTCTTACATTGACCTTACATACCGCCTGAACTCCGCTGCCATCCATAGCCGAACAGGTTATTTTTGCAGTACCATACCTCTTTGCCTTCATAATCCCTTTCTGGCTTACAGACACGACCTTAGAATTAGAGGACTTAAATACCACGCCCTTATTACTTGCCGAGGAATTGGTAACTGCGGCAATAAGTACATATTTACTGCCCTTTTTCATAATCTTTTTAGTTTTACTTAAAACGATATTGTTAATCTTCTCATCAACAGTAATAAATACTGTTGCCAGCATATCACGATTCACTGTCCTTGCAGTAATATAACATGTTCCGCCGGATACAGCGGTAACATTGCCTCCGCTGTCCACTGTTGCAACAGAAGGATCTGTTGAGGAATATACTACTGAAGCGTTAGTGGCGTTGCTTGGCGTAACTTTCTTTGTAATTGCAAATGTTTCTCCCTTACTCATGGTTTTGGAGTACGGTGACAACTGGATAGAAGTAATTGGCACAACTACATTGACAATACAGGTAGCCTTAATAGTGGCGTCCTTGTCCTCGATATATGCTGTAATTACAACCGGATCGCCTACCTTCTTTGCAGTAACCACTCCATCCTGTGTAACAGACACAACATCCGGTTTATTAGAACTCCATGTTACAGTCTGTTCAGAAGCGGTCAGCGGATAAACCTGTGTCTCCAGCACAGCCTCTCCTCCCACATTCAACTCCAGCGTAGTATCACTAATATCAATACGAGTCACCGCCTGATATACTTCCACAGTACAAGTGGCAGTAATCTGCCCTTCATCTGCCCGAATCAATATAGTGGCAGTTCCACCCATAACGCCTGTTACCTTACCATCATTGTCAACAGTTGCAACCTTGCTGTCTGAGCTCTCCCATGTAACCTCTTTGTTTGAAGGCTCAAATCCGGGATAGTTGGACAATAATGTATAATTCAATGTGAAACTTTCTCCAACACTAATCTTTTTATGATTATCCTGTAAAGAAATCGCCGCAACAGGAACATTTATAGTCAGTACTACTGAATCCGAAATAGCTTGATCGTCTGTTGATGCGCAGGTAATGGTAACTCTTCCTGCAGATTTCAATGATACCTTACCGGTATGCATATCTACCGTTGCAACTCCCTCGTTACTTGACGACCATGTCACTGATGTATTTAATGCATTTTCAAATATCTCGTAATCGTCCGATTCTTTCTGTTCATCCACAGCATTAGATTGCACATTCGCAAACAATTGGACAAATTGCTCGGCTAAATTTACCGTCATATCCGAACTTGTAATCTGCACGCTGCTGACTCGCGGACACACGGATACATAAATCACATCGTTGGCTGCCGGATTATCCCTTGAAGCAGCTACAACCACGCAGTTTCCGGGACGTTTAGCCACAATTGTACACGCCGCTCCCTCTCCTTCAGAAACAACAATATCTGCAACCTCAGTATCAGTACATGTCCAAATAATGCTCTTATTGTCCGGATCTATACTATTCTCAAAATCTCCAACTACAGAAGCAGTTACGACGGTTCTATTATTACCCACTTCGCCTTCTCCTACCAAAAACAGCGTGGCGTCATTGTTTGAAAGTGTAAGCTCCGTAACCGGTTGTAAAACATTAACATAACAAATAGCATTTTTAGCAAGAGTTTCTCCGTTAATAAGCTGTGAGGCAATTACGGTAAAAGTTCTGTCTGACGCATCCCTGCTAATGGAAAGGTCTTTTGAAATTGAAATGGTTCCCACATCATGAAGGTCTGCATACTGCCCTTTATACTTGCCGGAGGTTGATGGAATTATCTCAAATCCATCCTCCTTCGTTACTTCCATGTCTTCACGAATCTCATCTGCATTATAACGTCCCCTGTATGCTTTCCATGTAATGGTTGTGGAAAGATTAGTTGTCTCTACTATCATTTGCTTTTGGTTCGGTCCCGAATCTGTTCCCTTATTCATGGAAAATTCCCTTTCAGTACCAAAAGCTAATGCATCTACAACATGCACATCCAGTCTCAAATGTATGCTGTGCTTTTCTCCCTCGTCATCAGTAAAATCATATGCCGCATCAACATACACCGGATTATCCGGATTGGTTGTAGTCTCCTTTACTGCATCGTTAGTAACCTCATAGCCTGCTTCGCCATTACCAATGTATGTCAAATACCCGTCATTATTACTGAAACGCATATTTTGCTTCTGGTTATTGCCAAGCTTAAGCTGACCTCCAACCGACAAATCAACCCTGAACGCTGTCATATCATTTGGATTCACCTGTGCAGTAATACGCTCTCCACTGGATGTAAAGTAAAATTTGTCATTGTTAAAAATCTTAATAGTCATCTCCTGATAACATTTATTTATCTCAGATTCAGCGCGAATAGTAACGTCAGCGCCCTCGTCCGTACCTGAAATTGCCTTTAATATAAAAGTGGTACCCGTATTGTTATTGCCATTGGTATACCAATTACAGTACTGTCCATTACTATCGCTGGCGCTCCATTTTACCTGCTGGCCTGACATACTGTAAAGCGAAAGATTGATAGTCTCTCCAACATAGATGTTTTTAGAGCCTTCATAAGAAAACATACTGGACACTTCCGACATATCCTCAGCGCTGGCGCGCTCAAAAATCATCCCCTGCATTAGCGGAACAATTAAGCTGAATACCAATATCCAACTTATCACTTTCTTTGTATTTTTGTTATTGTTTACGCGCATTACATCACCCTCCACGAATATGTACATATAATTAATTATTTTATCACAAATAATGTAGTGAAACAACTTAATTTAAATAATTATAGAAAAATCAAACACTACTCCTTAACATATATCGGCTGTTTGTTGGGATTTAATAAGGCGATTTATGTAAAAAGAGCAATATCACAAAACTGTGACACTGCCCCCTTTATTATCATCCTGCAGGTTTTGAA
This sequence comes from uncultured Lachnospiraceae bacterium, assembly GCA_947626505.1. Lineage (GTDB taxonomy): Bacteria > Bacillota > Clostridia > Lachnospirales > Lachnospiraceae > NC2004. Next base: position 89,772 of record CANQSN010000001.1, on the reverse strand, counting down.
AATGCCTGATATTGCTATTTTACCGTCACCTTCAACTTACGAATCGTTCCACTGCCATCATTCGCTGTACAGGAAATAATTGCCGTCCCTTTACGTTTGGCAGTTATCTTGCCATCCTTGCTGACATTTGCAATATTTACCTTACTTGAGGAATAGCTTACAGTTTTATCATCTGCAATGCTTGGAACCACAGTTGCCCTAAGCTGGTAGCTTCTTCCCTTTTTCAGTGTAATCTTATCATAATCATAATTCAGTTTAATCCCTGTAACATTCACCTCTTTGCTGCTGCGCTTAGTAAATCCGTAATGTTTAACGATTGCTTTAGCATCTGCAATTCCCAGCTTTTTAGCCTTTGAAGTTGAATTCATATATTTGTAATCACTGCTGTCAATAAATCCATGCTCAATCAATAGCGCCGGAATCCCTCTGTTAATGCTGCCTCTGATAACAGCATAATAATCTGCTCTTGTATTATCAAAGGAATACTTTAAATATGCTGATTTTCTAGTCTTTACTCCGCGTTTTTTTAGTCCCAGACCGGATAACTGGTTTAAAATCTTTTTGCCTAGCTGAGTCATTTTCTTATTATAGGCTGCCTTATATGTGGATCTTGTAACCCATACTTCGGAGCCGGTAAGACCTCTATAGCCGGACGCATTAATATGCATACTAATAAATACATCTGCGCCGCAATTTTCGGCAAACTGGCACCTTGCATCTAAACCTACAAAGCCGGCGTTTGACTCCCTTGTAAGATATACGCTTACGCCATCATATTGCTCTAAATAATCACGACATTCCTTAGCAATCCTTAGATTAATATTCCTTTCATAAAGTCCTCTATACCGATTAACTGCACCCGGATCAGAACCCCCATGTCCGGGGTCCAATACAATTACAAAATTCTCTGACACCTTTACCTTAAGAGTAGTTTTCACTTTACTCCCATCTTGAGCTTCAATTGTAATAGTAGCAGAGCCCTTCTTTAACGCCTTTACAACTCCCTTCCTGTCTACTGTAGCCACAGAAGGTTTAGAGCTTGTATACTTAAGCGTCTTATCAGATGCATTCTCAGGCGCAACTGACGCGTTAATAGTTTTACTTGCACCCTTTATTAAACTGATACTTTCTTCAGGCAGTACAATACTTTCCACAAGAATATCTTCTGATACCGCTTCTCCCACACTAAGCGCTGTAATATTACTATTAGAAATATAAACAGAATATGCACAGTTTTCCTTTAGCAATAAATAAGACACATATCTAATATAATAATCATCTTTTAATGCAGTAACAGGAATATCTACATTGCCTGAAAAACAAGAAGCGCTGCTATCCCATATAAGATTACCAAATATACTGTATGTACTCGTCTTATTAAAAAACTTTACTGTAATCATCTGATTGGCTATATCTGACGGATTAAGAGATGAAAGCTTAATATTAACTTCCGCCTTTTCTCCCGGCGCATAGCTTGTCTTATCATAAGTAACGCTTGTTACAGAAACCAAATCATTCATGGTATTCTCTGAAGCGTCATTTTTATCTGCGTCCTTTGAAGCGTCACTTTTATCTGCATCCTTTGAAGCGTCAGCAGATACCAAAGAATCAAAATTGTCCGCCTTTGCACTTGCACTGCTTACAATGTTACCTAAATTACCCAGTAACAAAGCCCCGCAAAGCAGATACGCAACTGCTTTTTTCAGTTGTTTCATAAATACTTCCTACCTTTCTTTCCGACATAAGCTCCCTAAAGCTATTATAAAGATTATCATATTCCGCCAAAAAAGTAAAGAAATCGAGAAGTATTCACATTTTTCTCATAGCTCTGTAAATTCATCACAATATTACCACAATGTAGACTATAAGACAACTTTTACCATATAAAACCCATCTTCAGTATATAGATATTCCGATTTTTTTATGCTATACTTTAGATATAAGTAACTTTACGTTATAACTTTTAAGAAGATGAAGAGAATGTTTAAGGAGGATACGCATGAAAATTGCAACAGAATTAGGTCATCGCATACGTAAGTATCGTAAAGCCAAAGGATTTACTCAGGAAGAGCTTTCTGTAAAATGCAATCTGCACCCAACATATATCGGTCAGATTGAACGTGGTGAAAAAAATCCATCTGTCGAAAGTATCTATAAGATTTGCAGAGCTTTAGAGCTTAGAACCTCTGTCCTATTTGAAAGAATTGATGATTTCGTAACAGGTGAAGAAGCGGCTACTGTCCCATCACAGATTTACGGAATGGTTGAAAAACTATCCGAAAAAGAGCAAAAATGCATACTGGCAATCGTCCAAAATGTGCTTGAATTAAAGGGATGATACAATTACATAGTTAGAATGAAAAAGACAGGCTTAACCTGTCTTTTTCATTCTAACTATTCATTCCAGTTGTGATATACCATCTGGACGTCATCATCCTCCTCTAAAAGGTCTAATGTACGATTAAGATTTTTAATAGCTTCATCATCTGTCAAGTCCACATATGTATCCGGAATCTTTGTAATATCCGCCTCAGCCATTTTGATTCCGTCTTTCTCCAAAGCCTCTCTTACAGCAGTAAAATCCTCCGGTGCAGTTACAATTTCAAAGCTGTCCTCCTCCTCGTTAAAGTCCTCTGCTCCTGCATCTAAAGCCATCATCATTAAATCATCTGCGGATAAATCGCACTCTTCTTTATCTATTAAAATCTGTCCCTTTTCTTGGAACATATAGGAAACACAGCCCTGCGTTCCTACGCTTCCCTTGCCCTTTGTAAAAGCGCTTCTCACATTTGCTGCGGTACGATTCTTATTGTCAGTCAGCGCATCTACAATTATAGCCACTCCATTCGGACCATATCCCTCATAAGTTACAGACTCATAGTTAGCGGCATTGGCATCGCCTGCCGCCTTCTTAATCCCCCGCTCGATAGTATCATTAGGCATGTTATTTGCCTTTGCCTTTGCAATCACATCCCTTAACTTACTGTTGTTATCAGGGTCCGGCCCGCCTTCCTTAACCGCCACTACAATCTCACGTCCAATAACCGTAAAAATCTTACCCTTTGCTGCATCATTTTTCTCTTTCTTATGTTTAATATTAGAAAACTTAGAATGTCCTGACATTCCCCAAAACTCCTTTCTATTTCTCTGTTACTTCCTCAAGTCTCCTGACTATCTTAACCTGAACAATCATATTGTCATGAATATCCAGCGGTCTGAAGGAATAACCCTGATATGTTACTTCAATATCTTCTCCTTCTGCCGGAAGATGTCCTATTTCATAAATGAGAAATCCATTTAGCGTATCAAAATCCTCATCCGGAAATGTAATACCGAGTTCATCCGATAAATTATCTAAACGCGTAAGCCCGCGAACCAGATACTGTCCCTCCTTGCGAAGCTTTATAATCTCTCTTTCCTCCTCATCATGCTCGTCAAAGATATTTCCCACAATAACCTCTAAAATATCCTCCATTGCTACAATACCTGAAGTCTGTCCATATTCATCCACTACAATTGCCATATGTATCTTTGTCCTTTGCATCTCGCTGAACATGGTACTTATATCCTGCGCTTCATGCACATAATAAGCTTCCTGTGCAATCTGGCGAAGCTCTACATCCGGAGTTTGAAGATATGCTTTCATAACATCCTTCAAATGCAGAACTCCTACTACATTATCAATATCTTCGTCATAAAGCGGAAATCTGGAATAATTCTGTTCCAAAATAAAGTCAACTGCATCCTTCAATGGCGTATATTGCTCTATTCCCACAATCTTCTTGCGAATAGTCATGATATCCTTGGCATCCTTATCTGTAAATTCAAAAATCTTGGTAATCATCTCTGCTTCACGATTCTGGATTGCCCCCTGCTCATTGCCTTCGTTTAGAATATTTATGATTTCCTCTTCATAAACGTTCTCTTCTTCCTTTTCTTTTTTAGAAAATAAACTTATCCGTCGCTTAGGACCACCGGCCATTTCTTCAATCTTCCCCTTTATCTTGATTATTTACTGTAAAATACAGCTTATGATACTTTAGCACTATTTATCTTATTCGTCAAATCTTATGTAGAAATCTCCATGCTAACTATCAAGGCTTCATTCACTTGACTCATTAAATTTGAATCTAAATGGCACACCTTTTCCTTTAATCTTGTTTTGTCGATTGTACGTACCTGTTCCAACAAAATCACTGAATTTTTCACCATATCGCACTGGTTTTTGCTAAGCTCCACATGGGTAGGCAGCTTTGCCTTATTCATCTTACTTGTAATTGCTGCACAAATTACTGTAGGACTGTGCCGATTACCCGCATCATTCTGTATTATTAACACAGGCCTCACTCCCCCCTGCTCGGAGCCTACTACCGGTCTTAAATCTGCATAATAGATATCTCCCCGCCTAATCATATTTTTTTTACACTCCTATACAGTTATTTAGATTAAGAAATCTTCGTTTGTAAACAGTATTTCCACAATCTTCCGGAGTATACAAAAAAATTATAATATTTTTACCACTTAAGGTAATGCACTACCTTGTCATATCGGCCATTTTTATAATATACGCGTGGAATGCGCCTTCCAATATTACAGCAAAATTCATAATTAAAGCTTCCTGCAATATCTGCAACCTCCTCCACCGGTAAAATGGCGTCTCCATCCTTTCCCACCAGTACAACAGTGTCTCCTTCCCTTGCATCTAAAATATCTGTTATATCGACCATGAATTGATCCATACAAATTCTTCCCACAATTGGAGCGGATTGTCCCCGAATCAATACGCGTCCTTTATTTGACAAGCTTCTTGGATACCCGTCCCCATATCCAACAGGAATAGTAGCAATCCGTCTGACTCCTTTTGTAACATAGGTTCCGCCATATCCAATTGATGTTCCCTCCGGAACCTCTTTAACAGCCACAATATGCGTTTTAAGCTCCATTGCAGGAGTAATATTAAGGTGCTGCTGTTCTATTTCTTTGGAAGGATACAAACCATAAGTTACAATTCCACAGCGCACCTGATCAAAATAGCTTTCAGGATAATCCATAATTGCGGCGCTATTCGCTGCATGTTTTACATGAATAGGAACGCCTGCTGCCTCAAGCTGCTTCGCAAAACTTATAAATGTATTTAGCTGGTTATCCGTATATTCTCTATCCTCCATATCCGCCTTTGCAAAATGAGTGTACAGACCTTCTATACAAATATTGGGCAGCCTTGAAATATCCTTTATTGCTTCTATGCTTTGCTCGTTTGGAAGAAAACCAAGCCTCCCCATACCTGTATCAAGCTTAATATGTATCTTGGCAATGCTTCCCATAGCTACTGCCAAATCTGATAACCTCTTTGCCATATCATATGCATAAACTGTCTGTTCCATGCCATATCTAAGTATTGCCGCATACTGCGTCGGATCTGTGTATCCAAGTATTATAATATTTTTTTGTATGCCGCTTTTCCTAAGCTCAACGCCCTCCTCCACAATTGCAACTGCATATCCGTCTACCAAATCCTGAATATGCAGTCCTACAGGAACCGCACCATGCCCATATGCATCCGCTTTAATTACAGCAAATAAGCTTACATCTTCACCAATCTTTTGCCGCACTGCCTGAATATTGTTATATATAGCGTCCAAATCAATCTTTGCATGTACTCTTAAATATCTATTCATACTGTCCTCCAACATCATATTTTTTCATAACTTCAGGTATACCCTCTAAAATATCTGTTGCCATCATGCTAATAGTCCCCGCTTTATATTTTGCGACATTTCCTGCACAACCATGTAATGCCACTGCTGCCATAGCCATTACTAATTTACTGTTTTCAAATGTAGGTAAAAGCCTGTTACGAGCGTCCGCATTTCCTTCTAATAGCGGTATTTCATTTTTTTGATTCTGAGCCAATAACGATACAAGCATACCTGCCAGACAATCCCCGCTGCCTGCAGTAGCCATTCCATGATTTCCCGTCATATTAATATATGTGATTCTATTCCCATCTGTAACAAACGTTCTTGCATCCTTTAAAACTACTGTCATACTTCCTGCTAAATTGAGAGATTTAATATAGGAATTAACTGTAAGCAACAAATTCCCTTTTATATCTTCAACCTCTTTCCCACACAGTCTTGACATCTCGCGCAAATGCGGTGTAAGCGTCAGATAATTCCTCAAATCCTCTGGAAGCGTACCGTAATATTGCCAGATTTCACTGTTTTCTCCTAATATAGATAAGGAATCTCCATCTACCACAACCGGCATAGCTTTCTTCCATTGGCTGGCATATGTTATAACAGACCTTGTAAGCGCTGCTGCTACATCGCTTCTTCCAATACCTGAGCCTACAAGCACCGCATCTGATAAATGCCAATTATCATCTAGCAGCGCGTATGCTTCATCAAGAGTTTTATATGGCAAAACCACTGCCTCCGGTACATTTATCTGTAATGCAAGCCGATTGCTTTCGTGGGTAATAATCCTAACCAAGCCACAGCCGCTAAGATAAGCTGCCTTTGCAGCAAATACTGCAGCTCCTGCCATTCCTTTGCTTCCAACAACCATCAGCACATTGCCATAGCTTCCCTTATGTGAATAATTATACCTTTTAGGGCAGTATTTAATCGCCCTTTTTGCCGCACGATTACCCTCTCCAAATGAAACAATATAAGGTTTTACATGCCAAAGGCTTTCCTCCGGGAAGCCAATATCCCTCACTTTACACTGTCCTATCATATCGCTGCCGGGATACAGCACCATTCCAAGCTTTCTATAACCAAATGTCACCGTCATATCCGCTTTAAAAGCGCAGCCCATGATGGCGCCTGTTGTTGCATTAACACCGCTTGGAATATCAATTGCAACCTTAAAGCTGTTAAGCCTGTTCATCCACTCTATTGCACGCCTGTGAGCTCCTTTTATATTGCGTTTAAGACCGACGCCAAAAATAGCGTCAACCACCAAATCATAATTTTCTTCGGCGGGCAGCGATTCTATTATCATTATGTCCTTCTCCTCTGCAAGCCTTAGCTGTTCCTTAAATGAATCGCTCTTACTATCAATATCGTTAATATGGTATACAGTGACAGAATAATCATGCTCCTTTAAAAGTCTTGCCAGAGCTAATCCGTCACCGCCATTGTTTCCGCTTTCCACAACAATTAATACACTTCTGCCTCCCTCCGGAAACGCCCTCATAATCTCCTTACATACTTCTCTTGCAGCCTGCTCCATCAAGAATAATCCTGATATTCCCATTTTATCTATTGCGTGCTTATCCAGCGCCCGCATCTGTTTCTGCGTCAATATATACTCTATATCCTCCAACTGCTTCACCTCCTGATGCGCTACTTCTTTTTATGCGTTTCATCATAAAGCTCAAGCGCCTCCATACCTATCATATCTTTTATATTATTGAAAATATTATGATTGTATTCTTCCCTCTCCTGCTTCTCCAAAAGCTTCATGGCAAGCTCCTGCCTTAACAATTCAATTCTATCGTCCAAAATACCAATCCGTTCTCTGTTAATTTCCACCTGCCCGTATATTACCCTGAATGTCTCAAGCAGCAGTTGTTCATTTACCCTCTTAATCTGGTCAGGCAATTCTCCAAGAGCCTCCTCGTTTAATAAAACCTGCTCGTTAATGCGTTCAATCCAAGCGCCCTCCTGAACCTTGCGCTTATCATTCTCCTGACTAGTATCCGACATATTATCTATAATATGCTTCATCAATTTCTTTTTCTTACCCTGCATAGTCCGGTTGTCATTTGTAAGCTTGCCCTGCTTTTTTAAAAGGTCTGTAAGCCTTCTTTCAAGTTTCTTTACTTCAGAGGATTTGTTACCGTTTACAAAGAGAGCGTGCCAAGCCGGATCCAAAGTCAAAACAGGCAGCTTCTTCCCCTGAATTGTGTGCAAAAACTGCCAGTCGCCTTGATTCATTTGTGTTTTACTGCGTTTACCTGATGTTTTTTTAGTTTTCTTCATAATCTACTCCTAATTTACTGTTGACGATATCTAATCTGCTTATATTGTATGCCAAATTCATTAAACTTTCCTCTAAATGCACATTCTCCACCACCACTCCCTCCGACAGCTTCAAATCCACCAGTGCAAAATTCCAAAAGCCCTCAACGCCTAAATCCACTAACTGTTTTGCAATCCCTGCCGCTTCTTCCTTTGGAACAGTCAAAATTGCAATTTGAATCTTTTCTTTTTTTACAAATTCCGGCATTCTCGACATATCCTGGACTATAAGGCTTCCTACTTTATCTCCAACCACCTCTTTGGCAACATCAAAAATTCCGCATATGCAAAATCCTCGCTTCTCAAAATCCGGATAATTTGCCAATGCCTGTCCAATATGCCCTGCACCAACGATAATTACCTTTCTCGTCCGGTTAAGTCCTAATATCTTACCAATCTCATTATATAAATGTTCCACATTATAGCCATACCCCTGTTGTCCAAAGCCGCCAAAATTATTCAAATCCTGACGAATCTGTGAAGCTGTAACCTGCATTCTCTCACTCAATTCCTTTGAGGAAATGCGTTCTGCGCCCTGCTCCTTAAGTTCGCTCAAATACCTGTAATACCTTGGCAGCCTCTTTGTCACTGCACTTGATATTTCCTTTGCTCTCATTCCAACTCCAATCTAACTCAAATTCCAGCCAACAAACCGTTTTGAGCTATTTAAAATAAAAAATCTACATTATCTAGTATAAAACTTTGTTAAGAAACTGTCAATCAATCCTTTAATCCTCTCTTGCATAATTCAGAAAAAAATTATAGAATGGAAAAGATATTACGAACGAGAGGAAAAGCTTATGATACTGGCATGTCAAAATGTAACAAAAGCATTTACAGACGAGCTGCTTTTAAAGCAGGTCAATTTTCATATAGAGGAGAAGGAAAAGGCGGCGTTAGTAGGAATTAATGGCGCCGGCAAATCAACTCTTCTAAAGATTATAATGAAGGAAATTTCTCCGGATGAAGGGCAGGTTCTGTTAGGAAAGGGAGCTACAATCGGATATCTCTCACAGCAGCCTGATTATGATGTAAATATGACCATATACGAGGCAATGGAGGACGCTAAGCATACTGTTATCGAGCTTGAAAAGCAGATTAGAGAAACAGAACTCTCCATGAAACATGCTAAAGGCGCAGAACTTGAACAGCTTATGAATAACTATTCACGTCTTACACATGAATTTGAATATCTCGACGGTTACAGCTACAAGAGTGAGATTATAGGCGTTCTGAAAGGGCTTCAATTTTCAGAAGATGATTTTCAAAAGGATATAAATCTGCTTTCCGGCGGGCAGCGTACACGCGTGGCGCTGGGGCGTCTTCTTTTATCCCGTCCGGATATAATACTGCTTGACGAACCTACAAATCATTTAGACATTGCCTCCATAAGCTGGCTGGAGCAATTCTTAAACTCATACAAAGGAGCTGTCCTTGTCGTAAGCCACGACCGGTATTTTCTGAATCGTATTGTAACGAAGGTAATAGACCTCGATATGGGAGTCGCCACTACATTTCAGGGTAATTATACCCAATATGCAGATAAAAAAGCCGCTCTTAGAAAAGAACAAATGAATGCATATTTAAATCAGCAGCGTGAAATAAAACATCAGGAGGAAGTTATAGAAAAGCTTAGACAGTTTAATCGGGAAAAGTCCATTAAACGGGCTGAAAGCAGAGTAAAGATGCTCGACAAAATGGAGGTGTTAGAAAAACCTACCGAAGCCAACGCAAATATGCGCATTACGTTAGAGCCCAACATTTTAAGTGGGAATGACGTACTTACAGTTACAGAGCTTAGTAAAAGCTTTGGAGAATTGCAGCTATTTTCAAATCTTAATATAGAAATAAAGCGCGGAGAAAGAGTTGCTCTTATAGGCAGCAACGGTGCCGGAAAAACCACTATTTTAAAAATTATCAACAAGCATTTACATGCGGACTCAGGAAGAATAATGCTTGGAGCAAAAGTGAAAATCGGTTATTATGACCAGGCGCAGCAGCTTCTTACCGAGACAAATACTATATTTGATGAGATTTCAAACGCCTATCCTGATTTAACCAACACAAAAATCCGCAACGTTTTAGCTGCGTTTTTGTTTACAGGCGAGGATGCTTTTAAACCGGTATCAGCTTTAAGCGGCGGGGAGAGAGGGCGTTTAAGCCTTGCAAAACTCATGCTTAGCAATGCTAACTTCCTTATTCTTGACGAGCCTACAAACCATTTAGATGTGTACTCAAAGGAGATTCTGGAAGATGCCTTAAGAAATTATACCGGCACAGTCTTTTATGTGTCCCATGACAGGTATTTTGTAAACCGAACCGCCACAAGAATCCTCGAATTGGAGCAAAAAAGCATTACAGAATATAAAGGCGATTATGATTACTACCTTGAAAAAAAATCCGAACGCTTAGATACTTCCGGTAACAATTCCGTCAGCGCTGCCGCCAATACAGCTGCATCAAACAACTCCGAAAGTGATACCAAACTATCATGGAAAATGCAGAAGGAGGCCAATGCAGCACAAAGAAAACGCGCTAACGACCTGAAAAAAACTGAGGCAAGGATTGAAGAATTAGAGCTTGAGGCTAAAAAAATAGATGAGGAAATGGCGACCGAAGAAATTGCTACTAACAGTAATGAGTTAATTAAGCTTTCCAAAAAACGGGGAGAAATCGAAGATGAGCTTAATAAATTATATGAAGAATGGGAAAAGCTGGCAGACTGATAATCTGCCGGCTCTTTTATCTTTATTTATTATCTTCATCGGGGACGTCCCAAATATCTAAAACATTTTCCTTCATTTTAAGCTCATCCTGATACAGGGATAAAGACGCCTTCTCCAGTTCCATCTCCTCTTTTGTAAATTCTTTAATAGCCTTACCATTTGTATCTTTAACGCATACCTTTGTGTTAGTACTGTAATAATACTTCATAATGTTTTGATTATATATACATGCCTTCGGTAATGGAAAATCAAGATAGCTTAAAAACATGGCTGACAAATAATTAGCGTTTACATTGTCTGCATTAAACTTTGGAAGACCGTAGTTATTCCATGTAACCACCGGAGTTTTATAAAGCTCCTCGTCTGTCAAATCCTCTTTAGTAATCTGTTCATATGCCAAATCTGACAAGGGAGGCGCATGGTCCCCAAACAGAAGAATCACTGTCGGCTCAGATACATTTTCAAAGTAGTCTGTCAGTTCCTTAAAAGCTGCATTTGCATCATAGACTGCGCTGAAATAACGCCTTACATCCATAGAAACACCATAGTTGAAGTTGCCCTCATCAGGAAGCGCCTTTACCCTGACCTTATATTTGTAAGGTTCTCCCTTATCGTAGTCTAAACAGGGTTTATGAGCTCCCACAGATACGCTGAAATTAAAAAATGGCTTATCCTTACCGGAATTCTCATATTTTTCGATAATCTCTTTTGTAAGGCTGTAATCTGAAATATTAACATCAAACATATCATCTGTATATGTCATATTTTCCATAAAATAAGACTCATCAAAACCATAACTCTTATATACCCTCTTGCGGTTGAAAAAATTCTCCTTATATGGGTGAATGGAAACTGTGCGGTATCCAAGCTGTTTCATGTACCCTACCATTGACATCTGTCCATCCATTATATAATTGTTATACATAAGATTACTGGCAAAATATTTATGTCCCATGCCTGTTAAAAATTCAAACTCTGTGTTGGCTGTTCCGCCGCCAAAAATATCAACTGCCATACTGCCGCCGCCATACTGCCTTTGATACCGGTGCATTATGTCCATAGGATTCTTATCTGCCTTTACATTATCAAAATTATCCGTATCATATAAAGACTCGCTCATAATAACAATAATATTAGGAGTTATATATTCACTTTTTTCTTCATTTGCATCTTTTACCGGCCTTTTTCCACTATAAGTCCCGTCACAATCTGAAAGCCTTTTATAGCCCTCTCTTACATATTCCTTATCAAAAAGCTTAGTATAATCCGCATTTGTCACCAGATGCGGCAAAGTGTTGTTTGGAATAAACGAAAGCGCTAAACCATACTTCTTTTCCATAACCTCCCCATTACTCATATAATCATGAATATTTTCTGTAAAATACACCACAAATCCAAAAAAAACCGTAATCAGTATGCCAATTAAAAGACGAATCGAGCGCATGTACCATTTGCGGTAAAAGCTTTTCTTACTTTTCCATCTGTGTTCAAAAAAAAATCCTGATACGACCATTAACAGCACAGGAATTCCAAAATACAGCAAATGCTTTGAAAACGTTATATCTTCCTTAGCAAATGTAAGCTCTCCCTTGAAAAAAGATATCACATCATCGCCGATTACATATTCTTCCCTCATGGTAAACTTAATGTAATTAATCACACTCCATCCCCATGTAATAATACTCATTAAAACTGTAGCAATACCAAAGGATAAAAGACCTGAAAAACTATAATATATTCCCGCTACAAAAAAAACCGTAACTACTGCATACTGAGGATATGATAAAATCCATTCTTTAACTGCCCCAAATTCCTTATGAAGGGTATACTGCATCCCCAGCACCATAAAAATGGAAAAACACAGAATAAGCCAATTTCTTTTTATCTCCCAGCATTTTGCTATCTTTTGCATATTCTCTCTCCATTCTGTAAGATTTTATGTCAATCACTCTTCTGTCCAAACCTGTTTACCTCCGGCAGTCTCATGCAGATAACGCGGTCAATAACCGGAAAAGAATAATATCTGTATGCATATGCCCCTGATTCGTATATAGAATACATGTCTCCGCCCTGAATCGCAATCTGCTCAAGCTTCTGAGGCAAATTAATAACGCTTATGGCGTTTCCATTTACATACTTCTGGTCTATATCGTCATCATCCTTAATATTAAATACTGCCAGTTTTGAGGGCATAATTCCATAGGATTCTGTAATATACATTCTATATTGTGAAAACGCCAGCCCCTGTACTCGGCTCGAAATAGTAGATACGTTCACCGGAACTGCAATCTTTGAAGGCATATCTACATCATAAGTCTGCTGATAAGACGCACTGCTTGTCAAACGCATCTGTCCATTTTTCTTTATTTTGAACTTTTGAAGGATACTATTGTTATCTATCTGAAAGTAACCAATATACAAATATCCTTTATAATATGCCATAAAAGAATCCTTTGGAATCGTATAAAGGTCATTGACAGCCTCAAACTCTATTGGCTTATAGCTTTTTTTATAATCATAGCTCTCTAGCTGCCTTAATGTAATTACATTTGCCTGAGCTCTCTCATCATAACATGAAATCCAGATATTTTTGTGAATATTATCATAGGCAATTCCTCCCATATGGTGCCTGCCCGGAAGAACTATTGTTTTTATATACTTGTGATTGCTTTTCTCTATTACATAAATAACAGAATAATGTTTTCCGGTTTTGCAATAAGCGCCAATCAGCAAATAACTTTCCGTAAGGCATATGCTCTGCGGAACCATATTAGTACATACCTCGTCTGTTCCTGCTCTCATGCTTCTTGCGGCGTTTAACCCCGGAATTACATAGGTACCGTTTTCAATATAGCTTCCATAATCATCTAAAGATTTCTGCAAAAAAGGATATGAAATCAAAGACGCTTTAAGCCCTTCAATACTGTGAAGCTGCTCAACTGTCGTTTCTGTTTCTTTTGTATAAGGCTCCGTCTCCTGCCAATGAATTATCAGATAATATCCCCATACGCAGACAGAAAATAAAAGTATACTTCCTATAATTGTTGCATAACATACCTGTAAGATTCTATGAATACGTTTTTTCTTCACTATGTCCCTCCTGCCACAAAAGGGGCGGGTTATATCCCGCCCCTTTTTATCTTACCGGTATTTTTCAGCCTGCTCCTTAATCAGATTATTATCTTCAAAATAATTAATCTTCATGGCATTTCTCACATCTTTAAGGGTACTTGCTGCTACCTTTTCAGCTTCTTCACTTCCCTTTTTAAGTATCTCATATACCGCCGGAATATCCTTTTCCCACTGCTTGCGGCGCTCCCTAATCGGCGCAAGCTCCGACTGTAAAACATTGTTCAAAAACTTCTTTACCTTTACATCGCCAAGGCCGCCCCTTTGATAGTGCTCCTTAATCTCGTCAAGGCTTTTATAATCCGGCATATATTCAGCTACATGCTCCGGCTTACAAAATGCATCCAGATAAATAAATACACAGTTGCCTTCAAGCTTGCCCGGATCTTCAATCCTTATATGGCCGGGATCGGTATACATTGACATTATCTTTTTCTTAACCTCTGCCTCTGAATCAGAAAGGTAGATACAATTATTCAACGACTTACTCATCTTCGCTTTGCCATCTATACCCGGAAGCCTTAAGCACGCCTTGTTGTCCGGCAGTAAAATGTCCGGCTCCACTAAAGCCTCTCCATACACACTGTTAAACTTATGCACAATCTCCCTGCACTGCTCAAGCATCGGCATCTGGTCTTCTCCAACAGGTACGGTTGTTGCCTTAAATGCAGTAATATCCGCCGCCTGACTGATTGGGTATGTAAAAAAACCTACCGGAATACTCGCCTCAAAATTACGCATCTGAATCTCCGCTTTAACAGTAGGATTACGCTGCAAACGCGACACTGTTACCAGATTCATATAGTAAAAGGACAACTCTGTCAGCTCCGGAATCATGGATTGTATAAACAATGTCGACTTATCAGGCTCCAATCCGCATGATAAATAATCAAGCGCTACCTCAACAATATTCTGTCTCACCTTCTCCGGATTATCTGCATTATCTGTAAGAGCTTGGGCATCCGCAATCATAATATAAATCTTATCATACTCACCGGAATTCTGTAACTCTACCCGCCTTCTTAAAGAGCCTACATAATGCCCCACATGCAATCTTCCCGTCGGCCGGTCTCCGGTCAAAATAATCTTACTCATAGTCTGTCTCCCAGTATTCTTTATATACTGTGTCCGTTTAAATATACAAGACACCTTGATATTTTAACACTTTTTATTATTTAATTCCATAGTTTTTATCTAAAACCTATATTATCCCTGGTTTTCTACTGCAACCAAATTCTCCACGCCATATTTCTTGCGAAGAGCAGGCTTCTCAATCTTTCCGGTAGCATTTCTTGGCACCTCGGCAAAAATAAACTTTTTGGGGCGCTTATATCTCGGAAGCTCAAGACAATATTCCTCAAGCTCAGCCTCTGTACAATCCATGCCCTCCTTGATGGAAACTACCGCGCCGGTAATCTCCCCAAGTCTCTTATCCGGAAGTCCTATTACTGCCACGTCCCTAACCTTATCATATGCGCTCAGGAAATTCTCAATCTGCACAGGATATATATTCTCTCCACCACTTACAATGACATCCTTTTTTCTGTCAACCAAAAATATAAATCCATCCTCATCCTGCATTGCCATATCTCCGGTAAAAAGCCATCCGTCCCTTAACGTTTCTTCCGTAGCCTTCTCATCATTGTAATAACAGGTCATAACGCCCGGCCCCTTGACACAAAGCTCTCCAACATCCCCCTGCTTAACATTATCCCCCTGCTCATTGACAATCTTGCATTTCCATCGGTATCCGGGAATTCCAATGGCGCCGACCTTGTGAATATTCTCCATTCCCAGATGCACACATCCCGGGCCTGTAGACTCTGACAAACCATAATTTGTATCATATTTATGATTAGGAAAATAATCCCTCCAGTGCTTAATAAGCGACGGTGGTACAGGCTGTGCGCCAATATGCATAAGCCTCCACTGTTCAAGCGTATAATCCTTAAGATTTAACTCTCCTCTGTCCAAGGCGTCCAAAATATCCTGCGCCCATGGCACCAACAGCCACACAATGGTACAGCGCTCTTGGGAAATGGCTTTCAAAATTACATCAGGCTTTGTACCCTTTAACAGAACTGCCTTACTTCCTGCACAAAGGCTTCCCATCCAATGAAACTTTGCTCCGGTATGATAAAGAGGCGGAATACAAAGGAATGTATCCTCCCTTCCCGTCTCATGGTGCTTCTGTTCCATCTGCGCCGCCTGCAGCAGGCTTTCGTGATTATGTAAGATTGCCTTGGGAAATCCTGTGGTACCGGAAGAAAAATAGATTGCCGCATCGTCTTCGTCCTCAATCCTTATAAGAGGCGCCTTACTTGAACAATCCGCCACCAGCTCATGATAACTTTCTGCAAATGTAGGGCAGTGATCCCCAACATAAATAAGCAGCCTTCTTTGGCTCAGCTTATCCGCAATAGATTCAATACGCCCTATAAACTCAGGCCCAAACAACAATATATCCACTTCCGCCAAATCCGCACAGTATTGAATCTCTCCTGCATCAAATCGAAAGTTAAATGGCACTGCAATTGCACCGCTTTTCAAAATCCCAAAATAAATAGGAAGCCACTCCAAACAGTTAAACATTAAAATAGCAACCTTATCTCCACGCTTTACTCCGCGCTCTAAAAGCATATTTGCCACGCGGTTTGCCTTCTCGTCAAATACACTCCATGTAATCTCCCTTCGATAAGGCTGTGACTCTGTAGTCTGTACTAAATCATACTCTTTCCATGTAGTTCGCCTTGTGTCCTCAATCGTCGGGTTAAGTTCCACTAAAGCCACTTCATCACCATATAATTTGCAATTTCTCTCTAAATAATCTGTTACAGGCATATTCTTATTCTCTCTTTCCTTTGTTCTTCAATATATTAAGGTATCATATTTACACTGTTTAGTCAATGCCAATACCCCATAAGCAATAGCTCATGGGGTATTAGCGTTGAAATACTAAAGCTTCGCACTTAAGTGTTTCCTAAGATACAAAACTTGAATAATATAGTATATAACATTATTATGACATACCGTTGACTGTCTTATACTTGTATAGCATCTCTGCATGATTCTGCTCTTCTACCTGTATATCTGATAAAAGCTTACGCACACCGGGATCTCCAAACTTAAATACATTTGTATTGTACTCTGAAGAAACAAGCTTCTCTGTTCCGATGCAATCTGTAACCAGAAAACAATCTGATTCTTTATCCTTACTCTGCCCTGCTACATCATAAGTAGCTGTAGGCTCATAATTACTTCCCTTTGAATTGTTTAAATCACAGCTTGGTACTGTTCCTGAAAGCACCTGTCCAAGCGCATCATAATGACGTCTCTCATCATGCTCCAAAACTCCAAACAAATCCTTTAATACAGTATCCTTAGCCTGCTGTCCGTATCTCTTATACTTTTCTGCACAAGTCTGCTCCTGTGTCTGTAAATCCTGAATAGCTTCTGTCTCCTTCTGCTTTAAAATCATTTAAAACACCTCTTTTCTCAAATTTGACATTCCTATTATTAGTTATTTTAAAGATTTTTATGCAGAAACAATTAAAAATTATGAAAATAAATCAAATTTAAGGGTTGACACCGGCAGAATACTTTGATATTATAAGTAGCGTGCTAAGGAAAGTACGTATGCGCGAGTGGCTCAGTGGTGGAGCGTCTCCTTGCCAAGGAGAAGGTCGCGGGTTCGATCCCCGTCTCGCGCTTATTTTATTGCATTTAATTTAATACCTCGCCAAACAGTCTCATCAATCTGTTTTATCTGAAATTATATATCTTGGGCGTCCCTTGATTTCCTCGTAAATTTTAGCAAGATAATATCCGATAAATCCCAAACTAATCATAAGAACGCTTCCAATTAGAAGAATCAACAAAATTACTGTAGTAAATCCCTCCAATGCCTTACCGTTAAAATATCGTATCAAAGACTGAATTCCCATAACCACTGCAAACAGAAATGTAAAAAATCCTGCAATACTGACAAACTGAAGCGGCGCTGTAGAAAATGCAACAATATTGGTAATGGCATATATAAACAGCGACTTACCATTCCATTTTGACTCTCCCGCCACACGCTCATTAACATCAAATTCCACAATAGTTGATTTAAAACCTACCCAGCTTGACAAAGCCCTGAAAAACACATTCTTTTCCGGACACTTTAAAATTGCCTTCACCACTTTACTGTCAATAAGCTTAAAATCTGAAGCATTTTTCATATTTACGCCTGTAGCCTTAGACATAATTCTATAGAATGCATTCGCACACATCCTATGAATAAATGATTCGCTTCCTCTGGAGGTTTTTACCCCCTCGACTACAGCATACCCCTGCTCCCACAGCCTGTACATCTCTACCACCTTCTCCGGCGGATGCTGTAAATCACAGTCCATTATTACAGTACAATCTCCCTGTCCCTCTGCCAGACCGGCAAAAATTGCCGCCTCTTTTCCGAAATTTCTTGAAAAGCGTACCCCTCTTACGCGGGAATTTGTACTTTTTTCTTCCATAATCTCATGCCACGTATCATCTTTTGAACCATCGTCCACAAATATAAGCTCATAATCTATCTTTTCTTTTTCCAAGATATCTGACAATGTTTTTGAAGTGGTTTTAATCATCAATTCCTCATTGTAAGAAGGCAAAATTACAGATAACATTTATTCATTTCCTCTCCGTTATAATAATTTATAAAGTGTAATCGAGTCATATATAATTATTTTAACATAAAAACGGTTCCATGAAAAACATAAATTTCATGGAACCGTTTAATATTCAAAGAGGGCATGTTTTATTTTCTTTCATAAATACATACTTTAACTTTGCCATTTTCCAAAAGTTCATATATTTCAACCCATTCGTCGGATTTATCAGAACTGCTGAAATTCTGCATGTCGCTAATACCCGTCTTGTTATCCGGAAATAACGCTTTCATTGCGACGCTGTCGCTTATTGATCTTCCGCTTTTTGCTTCATATGAATAATTTACCATTTTATTTTTATCAGGCTCAACTACCTTGACGGAATCTGAAATCAACCTCCAATTTTTTGAAAGCTCATCTTTGGAAAGCGCCTCACTGTCAGCAGATACTTCCTCTCCTTCGTCTGAAGCTTCTGCATTCACATCTTCGTCAGCCTCCCACATATCATAAATTTCTTTTAGAACCTGCTCAGCCCTTTTAGCGTCTGCCTTTTTCTTATCAAATGGCAATGTAAACAATGCATTTATACCGTCATACTCATCATTACGTCTTAATGTCCCCTCTTTATCATCATAAATTAACGCCTCTGAATTATAAATATTTCCATCTGACACGCCGAGATACACAGTTCGGTCCGCAAAAATCTCCACATTACTGCACTCTACAATCCTATATTGTATCCCATTTTTTATTACAGCGCTAAACCCACCGCCTAAAGTATGGCAATTAACCTCCCACGGCTTTTCACCTTCAATATATGGCGAAGCATACAAATCAACTAAATTAGAGTCATTATCCATGGGCTTACCGTCTGTACGTTCCACAGCCACAACTGCATAGGATTTATCATTTTCAACATTTGTTTCCTTAACATCGCCTCCATAAAATCCTGCGGAAATACTCTCGCTTCCCTCCCCTAATTCATATTCTCTTTCATTTGACTTCCCGCTGTTCTGCATATAATCCTGAAGATTATTACCGGACACTAATCCAAGCAATGTAACCTTAAAATCTTTAAAGCTCTGGGTTTCATTTATAAAAATCGCATCTTCGCTTTCAAATGCCTTGGCAAGCGTTTTATCGCCAATTTCCTCCGCCACCTCGCTGGGTGTAAAAAATCTTACAGCGGCATATCCTGTAATAGTACAAAATGCAAGGCAAAGCCCTATTGCAACCGCCATTCTTGGCGTTCTTAATCTCCCAAACAGTCTCCTATCCTTCATGTTTTGCTCCTTTCTTATTTCACGCATCAATTTTTGATTAAGCTCGCTGCTCACTTCCTCATCGCAGCAAAGCGTCCTCTTTAACATTTCTTCCATATCAAACTTCATCACGCCAATCCTCCAATCTTTCCTGAAGTATCTCCTTTGCCTTAAATATCCGGCTCTTTACCGTTCCCTTAGGAATCCTTAAAGCCTCTGCAATCTCAGCATAGGAAAATCCATTTGTATAACACATAACCAATGGTATCCGGTATTTGTCATCTAAACGAAAGATTTCCCTCTCAAGTTGAACAAGCGTAAGCAGTTCTATACAGTCCCTTTCTGTAGGATTATCATGTTCGCTATATATTTCCATAAGCGTCTGATCAATGCTTTCCATTGGAGCAATCCTTTTGCGCACAGCGTATTTCTTTTTGTGGTTTTTGAAAATGCCAATAGCAACAGAAAACAAAAAGCTTTTTGGATTTCTTGACCGGTCAATTATTTTTTTACTCTCCATCAGCTTCAGAAATGTTTCCTGATAAAGCTCCTCCGCATCATACCTGTCCATACATATTTTTAAACAAAAGCGGAACAGCTCATTTCCATATTCCATAATTATTAATTCCAATTCTTCCTTCTGCATGTTGCCTCCAATATGTCTCTTCTTACAGATTGTGCAGTCGCTGCAAAAACAGGGCGTCATAATTACATCGTATATTACGCTAATTACTTTAGAATATACCAATGTAAAAAAGAACTTCCTTGCGCCTTTCATATAATTATTGTCACGAAAATTAAAAAAGTTCGGAAGAATACAGAAAATTTTTTCTATTGGCGTTTATTAGCCTGCCATCAATAAATAATCTTAACATATACTGTTCTGGAGCGCGGACCGTCATATTCCAGAAAATAGACTCCCTGCCACGTTCCAAGCAGCAGCCTTCCTTTTTCAATTATTATATTTTCTGAGAATCCCATAATGCTTGCTTTAAGATGTGCAGCCGAATTACCTTCGCCATGATGATAATTGTCCTCCCATGGAACAATCTTATCAATCTCCTTTGTAAAGTCATATACCACATCCGGATCTGCATTTTCATTGATAGTTACCGCTGCTGTAGTGTGTGGAATAAACACTGTCAAAACTCCCGACTCTATCCCGCTTTTCCAGACAATATCCTCTAACTCCTTTGTAATATCAATCATTTCTGTGTGTTTTTTTGTTCTAACTTTAAAACTTCCCAAATACTGCTCCATTTTAAATATCTCTCCTTCCATGGGTTATTCAAAACTCGCTTGCGAGTCTTGGCGCAAGCCCACATGCAAATAATACGTAGCTGCGTCTTAGCAGTAAAAAAATATAAGCTGCTTTCATATAGGAAAACAGCTTGTTTATGATATTTATCGCAATCCTTTTTGCTAAAATACTTTAATCCTAATTTTAATTACATTATCCTTAGCCCTTAATCCTGTTACAGTAAAATTCCCATATCCCTCAGGTATCTTATTGACGTCCCCCTTAAATGCACAGTCCTTAGAGTAACTTGCTATATAAAGCTCAACCTCCTGACCGACTGCTATAATGTCTGTTACTAATAAATCCTCCAATAAAACTTTTTCCATAATTTATACACTCCTTATATTTAATTCTCTAAATATACTGATATTTTATCTGGAATTACAATCTTACATATACTAAAACCAATGCGTAATCCCTGTAATTCCTTTTGCTTTTTCTATAATATTATTTTTATTTTCTTTAAGATACTGTTCTAATTGCTCAACTTCCTCCTCCGAAAAACCTCGGCTGTTTGTAACCTTGCATGAAGGGATTGAAGCATCCGCCCTGTCAGCTCCGCGCTCAAACATGACGGATATATAGGGCTTGCCCTCCTTTGCCAAAACAGAGGAATACGTAAATGTAATATCTTCATTTGAATCCATAAGCATCTCTCCCACAACTCTTAAACAGCCTTATTCTGCTCCCTCAATAATTCAAAAAACTCCTCCTCCGGCATAGGTTTTGCATAGTAATAACCCTGCACATGGTCGCAGCCAATCCGTTTAAGCAGCTCTACCTGCTCTCTTGTTTCCACACCTTCTGCCAAAATCTCCAGCTTTAACCGGTTTGCCATCATAACAACATGCTCCAAAATCATCATTCCCTTGACTGACACCAGCATATTTTCAATAAACTTTTTATCAAGTTTAATAACATCAAACGGTGTCTCCAAAAGAATATTCAAAGAAGAGTAACCGCTTCCAAAATCATCCATAAGAAGCTTAAAGCCTTCTTCCTTCAACTGCAACGCTTTCCTGCTAATCTGCTGGTCATCTGCTGTCTCTGTAATCTCCAGCTCTAAAAGCTCCTTTGTAATGTCGTACCTCTCAATCATATTGGCAAGAACGTCAACGCATTCATTGTCACTTAGATGAATCCTTGATACATTTACAGAAATCGGACAATTCATAATTCCCCATTTCTCGCACTTTTTAATGAAACGACACGCTTCCTCCCATATATAATAATCCACCTTTCTCA
Organism: uncultured Lachnospiraceae bacterium; assembly: GCA_947626505.1. Lineage (GTDB taxonomy): Bacteria > Bacillota > Clostridia > Lachnospirales > Lachnospiraceae > NC2004. The sequence continues at coordinate 67,434 of CANQSN010000001.1, read as the reverse complement.
CGTAACCGTTTTCCTCAATAATGGGGATAAATTGATTAGGGTAAATCATTCCTCTCTCCGGATGTTTCCATCTCACCAAAGCCTCCGCTCCTATAATTTTATTTTGAGTAATACTATACTTTGGTTGAAGATACATCATAAACTGGCGGTCTGTAATGGCGGTCTGGATATTCTGCTCAATAAATCTGCGGTTATATAAAATATCCTTAAACTGATCTTTATAAAATAAAATATTTGTTAAAATATTATTCTTAACAGTTTTTCTTGCCATAGCCGCCCGATCTTCCATCTGCCTAAGCTCCATGTCCATATCGGTAACTGTGTATACACCGTAAGACATCTGCAGCTTAACATCCTTAAAGCAGCTTATGCTCTGGTCTAAATTATGTATAAATTGTATAACCTCTTCCTCGCTGTCATACTCTGTCACAATCATAAAAACATCACTGCGGAGATGAACAAAATACTGGTTATCGTTGCAGCATTCCTTTAGCTTATGGATAATAAAATCCAGAACCTCATCGCCGAATTTTTCTCCATATAAGTCGTTGACAATCTTAAACTTGCGGATATCAAACTGTATAAACGCAATTTTTTTAGACGAAGAAAATAGCAGCGCATTAACATTACGTCTAAAACGGTTAATCTTACTTATCCTCTTTATTAACATCTGAAGCTCGTCATTTTCAGGAATATCCTCCATATTTATACTGCTCTCAGCGACATATTTAAGGTTATCCTCCAGCATTTCCTCTAATATCTCTATGCTTATGCTCATAGCTTTCGGGCATTTTTGTAAAATCAATCCTTCTTTACGAATAACAGCCATATCCTGAGGTTTAGAAATGTCCTTTCCAAGAATATCACGACAGTATATATTACCATCCATCTGTTCCGTAAACCGTTTTATAAATTCATTTGTCTTCTGATTGCCATATATCTCCTGCTCCCTGTCTTGGGAATCATAAAAGCCTAACGCCATACCAAGAACCAGCATAGCCGCTGTAATGCAGCCGCAGGTTCCTCCCTGACGCATTCCTCCGCCAAAGCATGTGCTTATTTTAAATGCAGTTTTCAAATCCAATCCAAAATCACCTGCAAATGCCCCAAACAACGCCTGAGAGCAGTGATATTGCTGGTGTAACAGTTGTTCCGCTTTTTCTTTATGTGTCATAATATCCCTTCCCTTAATAAATGCGATTTTATCCTGCTACATTACTAACCCCTTATAGATTCTACATTTTTATATGTACAGTTTGCGCCAATACTCGCAAGCGAGTCTTGAATAATCAAACTTTCGGCAATGTTGCAAAGCTTGCTTCAAGCTCTGCATCAGTTGGAATATAGTCGCTCATTTCACCATCGTTATACTTCTGATAAGCCACCATATCAAAGTAACCTGTTCCGGTGAGTCCGAATACTATCGTCTTGTCTTCTCCTGTCTCCTTGCACTTTACAGCCTCGTCAATAGCAACCCTTATTGCGTGAGCGCTCTCCGGTGCAGGAAGTATTCCCTCTACTCTTGCAAATTGCGTAGCGGCATCGAAAACTGCAGTTTGCTCTACGCTTCTTGCCTCCATCAAACCATCTGCATATAACTGCGACAATGTGCTGCTCATGCCATGATAACGCAATCCGCCTGCATGGTTAGCAGAAGGAATAAAATTACTGCCAAGAGTATACATCTTAGCCAGCGGGCATACCATACCGGTATCGCAGAAATCATATGCATACTTTCCTCTTGTCAGGCTAGGACATGAAGCCGGCTCCACTGCAATAATCTGATAATCCGCCTCGCCGCGAAGCTTCTCACCCATAAATGGTGAAATCAATCCTCCCAGATTAGAACCGCCTCCGGCGCATCCAATAATCATATCAGGCTTAATATTATATTTATCAAGAGCCGCCTTTGTTTCCATACCAATCACCGACTGGTGCAATAATACCTGATTAAGCACGCTTCCCAACACATAGCGATACCCTTCTGTACTAGTTGCTGCCTCCACTGCTTCTGAAATGGCGCAGCCAAGACTACCTGTAGTTCCGGGATGCTTCTCTAAAATCCTTCTTCCCACCTCGGTTGACTCAGAAGGCGATGGCGTCACGCTGGCGCCATATGTCCTCATCACTTCTCGTCTAAAAGGTTTTTGTTCATAGGACACCTTTACCATATACACCTTACAGTCCAAATCAAAATAAGAACATGCCATCGAAAGCGCTGTCCCCCACTGACCTGCTCCGGTTTCTGTAGTCACGCCCTTAAGTCCCTGCTTTTTCGCATAATATGCCTGCGCAATAGCAGAATTAAGCTTATGGCTGCCGCTTGTATTGTTACCCTCAAATTTATAATAAATCTTTGCGGGAGTACCAAGCTTCTTCTCTAAACAATATGCTCTCACCAGTGGCGACGGACGGTACATCTTATAGAAATCTCGAATCTCCTCAGGAATAGGAATATAACAGTTATCATTATCCAACTCCTGTTGAACAAGCTCATCACAGAACACAGCTCCAAGCTCTTTGGCTGTCATAGGCTTCAAAGTAGCCGGATTAAGCAGCGGAGCCGGTTTATTCTTCATATCTCCACGCACATTATACCAATTCCTCGGCATCTCGCTTTCCTCTAAATAAATCTTATATGGAATATTATTCTCACTCATAGCTATCTCCTTTTTACACATATTTACTTTATAATTTTAACATGAACTAACTTTATTGTAAATATTTCACTAAGAAATTTAATAATAAACGTATTAATTGTTACTATTCACAATTCTATGCGCAATTTAAAAGGACAGATAACCAATGTCATCTGTCCTCAAACTGTAATTATTTATAGAATATCCACATCTCAAAAAATTTCAAACGTCTGCATATAAAATCCCCATAAACACCGTATCCATCAGCGTTTATGGGGATAAATCCTCTATTTTTCAATAGTCCGGATTATTTCATCTGAGCGGCAACCTCAGCAGCAAAGTCCTCGTTCTTTTTCTCCATTCCCTCTCCGGTTTCAAAGCGAATAAACTTTTTGACAGCAAGCCTGCAGCCATTCTCCTTAGCAACCTGCTCAACATACTTTGAAACTGTCTGTTTACCGTCCTCTGCCTTAACATATACTTGATCTAACAGACAAATTTCTTTTAGCTCTTTGTTGATACGTCCCTTAACCATACCATCAATAATCTTATCATTGGCATCCGGTTTTTCCTTCTTAGCCTCTGCAGTAAGAATCTCCGTCTCCTTCTCAATATATTCCTGATCAACTTCATCCCTTGAAACATACTGTGGATTCATAGCTGCTGCCTGCATAGCTATATTCTTCAATTCTTCCTTTATTTCATCACTTGAAGAATCAGTATCCGCCTCAACTAAAACGCCAATTCTGCCTCCTGCATGAATATAAGAAACCACCATACCGTCAGTAACAATTTTCTCAAACCGGCGAATGCTTAACTTCTCACCGATGGTAGCAGTCATATTAGCAAGCTCGTCTGCAACACCGGGCTCCTGCATAAATGCATCTATATCCGCTGCGTCACTCTCCAAAATCTGTGCTGCAACTTTATTTACATAATCCAAAAATTTCTCATTCTTTGCCACAAAGTCTGTCTCAGAATTAACCTCTACAATAACTGCCTTCTTGCAATCATCAGAAACAATAGTAGTTACCACACCCTCTGCCGCAATTCGGTTTGCTTTATTAGCAGCCTTTGCAAGACCATTCTCACGCAGCCACTCAACTGCCTTATCCATATCTCCATCTGTTGCAGTCAACGCCTTCTTACAATCCATCATACCTGCACCAGTCATCTCTCTTAACTCTTTTACTTCCTTTGCTGAAACAGCCATTTCTAAATACCTCCTCAAAATATAAATTTAATATAAAATCATTCTCAAAAAAGGACTCTGTCCCGTAGAACAAAGCCCTTTTCGTATCATCTATGCAAATGCAAAAACAATATTAAGCTTCTTCCTCTACTTCCATGTCTTCTTCCTCTGCGGATTCAGCATCCATACCCTGATTTGCTTCTATAACCGCATCCGCCATCTTGGAAACAATCAACTTAACAGCCCTAATTGCATCATCATTACCCGGGATTACATAATCCAGCTCTTCAGGATCGCAGTTTGTATCTGCAATACCAACCAAAGTAATACCAAGTGAATGTGCCTCCTGAATACAGATTCTTTCCTTGCGCGGATCAACAACAAAAATCATATCAGGAATCTCTTTCATATCCTTTATACCGCCAAGATTTCTCTCCAACTTATCCATCTGCTTACGAATCTCAATAACTTCCTTCTTAGGAAGTACGTCAAATGTTCCGTCTGCCTCCATTGCCTCATACTTCTTCAATGTGGCAATACGTGTCTGAATAGTTTTAAAATTAGTCAACATTCCACCAAGCCATCTCTGGTTGACATAGAACATACCGCATCTCTCTGCTTCAGACTTAATAGAATCCTGCGCCTGCTTTTTAGTACCTACAAAAAGAATCTTACCTCCATCAGCCACACAATCCTTTACTGCATTATATGCATCATCCACCTTGCCAACAGACTTCTGCAAATCAATAATGTAGATTCCATTACGCTCTGTGTAAATGTATGGAGCCATTTTAGGATTCCATCTTCTTGTTTGATGTCCAAAATGAACACCCGCCTCAAGTAACTGTTTCATTGAAATAACGCTCATTTAAAAATACCTCCTGGTTTTTACTTCCGCAACCTTATTCCGGGTAACCTTATAAGGCACCATCCCGTCAAACCGGATGCGTGTTTATTTTTTACCTAGGGTAGTATATCACAAAATATATGGGCATGCAAGAAAAAATTTCCTACATGCCCATACTTTTTATATCCTATAAAACATTGTAAGCATTTTTTAATGTCCTGTAATCTTTGCCACAACCGAACTGTAATCCTCTCCCTTTTTCAATGTATATGTGCCAACCACCAAGCTATCAGCATATCCATTCGACTCAAGATACTTGTTAAAAGCCGCCGCATCATCAATCACGCCCTTTGCGGCAAGAGCCTCCGACACCCTCTCAGAATACATTCCCCTTGTAATAGTAATTGTCACCTTACTGTCGTCATCAGGTTTTTTTTTGTCATCTTTGGAGTTTTTTTTAACCTCCGTTGTTGCAGCTTCTGTAGTCGCAGTTTCTGTTGTTGCAGCTTCTGTAGTCGCCGCCTCTGTAGTAACCTGCTTACTTGTTGTGTCCCCTTCAGTTGTAGTTGAATCAACAGCTTTATCTGAATTATCTTTATTTTTATCATTTTCTGTTTCTTCAGTACTGTCAAATAATGCATCAATGGCAGCATCTGACTGACTTCCCTCTACCATTCCCAATTCCTTGGCTCTGCTTACCACCTCTTCATCAGTCATGGTATCAGGGGCTGTCTTAACTGCCATCAACATAATCAATGCGCAAAAAATAATACCAACGCCCAAACCTCTTAAAAAATAAGTAATCTTCATAAACACAATCTCCTCAACAGATTTGTATCTTATATATTATTTCTACTGTTCTGTATTAAACAAATCCACTACTAATTGTACTTCTCCCACTCCCAAATCCAACTCTTTGGCAATGGTAAGTATAGGCTTTCCGGCTTCGTACATGCCAAGAATCTCTTTGTTCCTTTTCTGCACATACTCAACGCCCTCCATATCCTCTTTAGATACAATATCTCCCTCCACCTGCTTTACCTGCTCAAGTAAATGTTCTTTCACTTGTTTCTCAGCCTCGGTCTCCCTCATAATTTCCTCGGCCTCGCTCTTACGCTCGTCAGGAACCACACGCATCACATCCTGCTGCATAGCAAACAGCTTTTCAGCAGAATTACTAACATATTCCTTAAGCTTATCCGACTTATCGTCTAACATATCATACAAAAAGACACATTCCTTGTGGGCTTTTTTAATGTCCTCCAATACCTGCTCAGCCAGCTCTGAAATCTCCATCATTTTACGGTTAGAAACCTCAGACAATTGCCTATTCGTATCATCTACTAACGCATCACTATATTCCTTTATCACAGTGCGGATATTTTCCTGAAGCTTTGCCAATTCATGCTCGTCAAGCTCATAGTCGTTTAACATAACTACTTTCTTCATATTCTGTGACTCAACACTGTCCTTATCAAAAAATATAAAACTGGCCACAATCAGACAAATTCCTACAATTGTTAAAAAAAATACTGCCGTACTCATTAATTTATCCCATCCTTTTATCTTGATACACTATAACTTAATATCAATCTGCACAATGTGCCTTTTCTTTTCCTTACTCTCCTCATTCTCCATTTTAATTTCTGCATCGGGAGACTTCTTAGCCTTCTTCCTATCCTTTCCGCCATCACCCGCATACTCATTGTTTCCCTTGTTTCTAGCGTCATATCTGTAATTTGTAAACTCTAGTGTATCCTTTGGTATAACTGTATCATTTTTTATCTGAGCCTGCTTTTCACTCGCCACCGCTGATTGCATATTCTGTATATTTGCTCTTGAATTTTCATTGTTTTGTACAGTTGCCACGTCATTTGTCATAGGCACTGTCATCTGCAATGTCAATGGAGTTACTGACATAATAACACCTCCCACATAAACCCTTGTTTAACCGCTAATTAGCCTGCACCCTAATATCCGCTCCGTCTCTTACTAAACGACAGAACTTGTATTCCTGCCGCACATGCATATGTACATCAGCAATTGTAACCTCAACACCCGGATATATAACAGAATCAACCTTTATTACGCCATTGGAATTCGCCATAATTTCTTCCTGATACTGCTCCATAGTTTTCTGGTTCTCCTGAAACTCCTTTGTTGAACTATCTACCGCCTCTTTAGCCTGCTTTAGCGCAAGCATCTTATCCGGCGCCAGCTTATCTCCCTTCGCTATACGTTTTGAATACATGTCGACAATCTTCTGATTATTGTCAATATCTCTTTGAAGCTCCGGCATACGTTTTGCAAGAAAATGACATTTCTCAACAATCTCAGGATCTGCTCCAACCTCAAGCTTTGTAACTGTTCCCATATCCGAGCCGCCGGTCTTTAATTGAATTAGCGAGCGCGAGCAAATACGTCCTCCGGTAACCAGTCCCTTCTTTCCATCAACAATTACATCTCCCTGAGCAAATACCTCGCTATGCATGATTGCCTCAGAAACTATTCCGGAGCCGCTCTTTACAACGCTGTTTTCGATAAACTTTGCAAACAAATTACCTTCGCACTCAATATATCCCTTGTTCATACCCTGAACGCCGCGCTGGATAACCACCTGCCCGCCGGCATATATCTCTGCGCCCTCTACTACGCCCTTGACATTGACGTCTCCAGTCGCACGAATAACAAAGCCTGTGCGTACATTTCCTTTAACATTAACATTACCTTCATATTCAATATCGCCTGTCGATGCATCTACATCCCCAAGAACTTCATAAGTATCTGATACAAAAACCTTATCTTCTTCAAGTCTTACATGCCCGTCAATGTCAGAGTATATTTCTGTCTTTTCTTCATTCTCACTAATATTCTTGCCATATTTTAAATACAGCCTCTTAACCTTCCTTGGCATAATTCGATTTCCCATTACATCTTCGCCCTCATCGCCTTCATCTTCAGGATGAAGCGTTGCAAGACACTCCCCCTTCGATACGTGATTAATGGCGTCCAAATGATGGAAATCAACGCTTCCGTCCTCGTTCATCATAGGCTTTGCTTTGCGCTCAGTGTCAAAATGATAATCAATCCATGCATCTGTTCCATGTCTTGGCGCTAATCCGGAAGCTACTAAATAATTACAGCAATACTGTCTTTTATGCAGGAATTTCCTGATGATATCCTTTCTTATTCCGGAAACAATATGTTTCTGCTCAAGTAAACGTTCGATGGAAGCTACGTCAAGTAAGCTTCCGCCGCTTGAAGCAGGATAAAACCTTGCAGATACCTTTAAATTATCGTCGGATATCTTAAAAACCATCTTTTCATCTGAGGGCAGCGCCACTTTATCCGCAACCTTCACCTGTACCGGCTCTTTTTTCAGTCCCTCAATTGCATTGTTAATCTTATTAATATCATAATCAAACAAATTCTCACCTGCAAGATAATCTGCTACTTCCCTTGCATCAATCTGCATTCCGCCGCTCTGAGCCGGAAAAAGCTTGATATAGGTTGCTTTGTCATCCATTACCAATTGAAAAAAACCATTTTTATATACCATATCAATACCTCAACCCAATATTTTCCTATCCCATAAACAATTCGATTTGTCCGCCAAGTCTATCTCTCATCTTAGAAAGCGCCTTTGTATGCAACTGCGACACTCTGGACTCAGATACCTCCAAGACCTCGCTAATCTCCTTTAATGTAAGCTCTTCATAATAATAAAGCAGAATCACCTTTTTTTCTTTCTCTGTAAGCTTCTCAAGAGCTTCCGCCAAAATCTTCTTCATCTCCTGCTCTTCCATAGCTTGCTCAGGCTGTTCCGCAATTGCTCTCCTTGTTCCTGAAGCCTTAATCTCTGTCCCCTGCTCTAAAAAATCCTCCAAAGAAGCAATCCCTGTAATCTTTGCCTGTCCCTGCCAGCTATAAAATTCTTCAATGTCTATATCTAACTCTTTTGCAATCTCCTCTTCAGTAGCAGGTCTTCCGAGCCTCACTTCCAAATCAGCCATAGCCTGTTCCATCTTTTTCTGCTTTTGCCTTAAAGACCTCGGAATCCAATCCATTTTACGAATCTGGTCTAATATTGCGCCCCTAATCCTTAAACTGGCATACGTTTCAAACTTAATCCCTTTTTCATAGTCAAATTTATCAATGGCGTCAATCAAACCAAATACACCATATCCCACCATATCATCAAACTCTACCGTATAACCCAGATACATGCTTAATCTTCCTGCTACCAGTTTTACTAAAGGTGCATATTCAATGATAAGTTTTTCACGAACAGCAGAGGTTTTCTTTGCGCTATACTGTTCCCATAATTTATTACGTTCCTTATCGTTCATATAAACCTCCAACCATATTATTTATTGCTAAGCTTCTCCCTCCGTCTCCTCAGCATCTTCCCCTTCATCTTCGTCCTCGTCTTCCTCAGCAATCATTCTTTCTTTTCTTTCTCTTTCTTCCTTCTCAGCCAGCTCTATGCTTGCATCAATCATCATCTTTCGTACAATGCTCTGTGCAATTGTGCCGACAATATAAAAAAACAAAACTGTAACCAACAGACGAACCATGGAAGCATTGAAAGAAATTCCGGCATAAATGTTAAATACACAAACAATAAATGCAGGAAGCAATACAATAAAAGGCCTTAAATAACGCAATTTCCCCATTGCGGGATCATCTATTCCTTGCATATCCGCCACGTTCTATCCCTCCTACATCTAAATACTTGTTATTTCTTTTCCGACAGCACGAATCTCCAGCCTGCTATCCGTTGTATAAAACTCTATAGTTCTACCATAATTTAATCCGGTATCCTCGGCAATTAAGGGGATTCCGTATTTTCTAAGATGTATCTTGGCTGAAAGCACATTGCGTTTCCCAATATCAGAAATCTCTGTATTATCGGCAAATGCAAACATCTTAGCTCCTCCGGCCATCTTAGCCACAAGGTTTTCACGCTTTACTCCATGTCTATCCATAAGCTTAAGTAAATCTTCTAATCCTGTATCAACAAACTTTGCACGATTTTGATTGTTGCGGATTCTTGTACTATCCGGCAGCATAGCATGTAACATACCTGCGGTATTGGTAGTCTTGTCATAAAGTACAACGCCAACACAAGAGCCTAACCCAAGGGTAACTATAGAGTCCGGAGCCTTACAAATATTATAATCACCCATACCCACTCTAACACTCATACACTACACTCCTACATCCCAAATCTACTCATTAGCTTGTTATACGAATCCAACTCCGGAATCATAACAAAATAACCGTCAACATTAGAATCGGCCTGGTCAAATGACGAGTCAATCAGCAACGCCTTATCCCCCATCCTTCCAAATTCAATAGCGGGGACGCTTAAAATTGCTCCTGCCATATCATATGCGACCTGGGGTACTGAAGAACGGATAGACATTCCTGTCAGTGAAGCTAAAGACGACATATATGCGCCCATAATAATATTACCAATTTCCTTTAATGCAGAGTAATCCATATGCGAGAATTCAGCTCCGCTGCTATTCTGCATTAAAACCAGATTTGCCAATCTTCTGGCGGACGCCTGACTCATAGCAAACATCATCATTCCGTTTAATTCACCCGACATTGTAAGCAAAATACCTATAATAGGGTTCTCAGGTCCGCCAATAAGCTCTACAAACTTGGACACCTCCACCAATTCTACTTTTGGAGTCTTCATTGTGATTTTTCTATCCAGCATTTTTGACAGTGCTGTGGTTGCGTTACCGCAACCTATATTTCCAATCTCCCTAAGCATATCAAACTGTTCGTCTGTAATATCACTATAATTTTCAATTGGCATATCGTCACCTCATTCTTATCAACAATTATACATCATCTGCAATTACTGCATTAATATTCAATAGTGAAATCAACTCATCAGCATGTTTGCCAATTCCTACCAAATACTCGTTACGTTCTTCCCTGTTTTTGTCATATGTAGTTTTTTCTATATCTTCCTCGTCTAATGTTACAACTTCCTTCACTTCGTCAACTTGAAGTCCTACAAGCGCCTGCGCCTCTGTTTTGATAATGATAATACGCGTCTTACCTGTAATTTCATCAGCTTCCAGCTCAAATTTCTTACGCATACTCATAACAGGAATAACCTCGCCTCGAAGATTAATAACGCCTTCAAAATACTCCTGTGCCTTTGGAACCCTTGTAACCCTCTGCATCCTTACAATATTATCCACATATCCGATATCAATACCATATTGTTCATTATTAATCTTTACTACAATATATTGCTTACTTCCATTAATAACTGCATTATTATCTGCCATTCTTTTACACCCCCTAATTATACTAATGCATTTGCATCCAGGATTAAAGCTACCTCACCGTCACCCAGAATAGTTGCACCACTAATCATCTTCTCAATATTTATGTATTTACCAAGCGGCTTAATTACAATCTCCTGCTGTCCAATCAAGTTGTCTACCACAAGACCGGCCTGCTTGTCGCCCTTAGTAACGATAACCACTGTAAGATTCTCTGATTCATAATCCCTCGGCGGACAATCCAGAATATCATATAAACGAACAAGCGGAATAACCGTTCCTCTTAAATGTATTACTTCTTTTGTGCGTACATACTTAACATCAGAAACAGCTACATCCTCAATAGTCTGAATTGAATTAAGCGGAATAGCAAACTTCTCGTCTCCGAGCTCAATCATTAATGCCTGTATAATTGCCAGAGTCAACGGAAGCCTGATTGTAAATGTACTGCCTTCATCCTTCTTTGTACGTACCTCAATGTCTCCGCCCAATCCTTCGATTTTACTTTTTACAACATCAAGTCCAACGCCTCGGCCTGAAACATCAGTAATCTTTTCAGCAGTAGAAAAGCTCGGCATAAAGAGTAAGTCTATAATATCCTTATCCTCCATAGTTTCTGCCTGTTCTTCCGTGATGGTGCCTCTCTCAATGGCCTTATTACGCACCTTTTCAATATCAATGCCGGCGCCATCATCCCTAACTTCAATTACAACATTGTTACCATCCTGATATGCATTCAGGAAAATGGAACCGTTCTCAGGCTTGCCCTTTGCTATACGCTCCTCACTGCTCTCCAATCCATGATCTGCAGAATTTCTAAGCAAATGCATAAGCGGATCGCCAATCTCGTCAATAACAGTACGGTCAAGCTCTGTATCTTCACCTGACATATAAAGCTCCATCTTCTTTCCAAGCTTTTTGCTTAAGTCACGAATCATACGAGGGAAACGGTTTACTACGCTTTCAATTGGAACCATCCTTACTTTCATAACAGATTCATGAAGGCTCGTAGTAATTCTTTCCAGATACTCTATCTGTTCTGTAAAGTTCTGTGTATTGGTATTTGAGTCGCTCTCGCTTACAGCCACTAACCCGTTCTTAGCAATAATCAGCTCACTAACCTGATTCATAAGCTCGTCAAGCTTTTCTATATCTACTCTTACTGAACGATTAATTACAGGCTTAGAATTACTTGTATTAGCCGGAGCTTTCTTTGGTTCGGCAGCCTTTGCAGCCTTTGCAGCCGGCTTCTCATTATCCGCCGCATGAGTTTCCTTTTTCTCAACCTTTTCTTCCTTGCCGGCTGTATCTACCGGCTTAAACATCTCGTCCGGATTAAGCTGCTCTATATATACCTTTTCAATCTCAAAAACGCTTAATATGGCTTTTTTTACAGCCTCCTCGTCAGCCTCCGTAATCAAAACCACACTGAAATCCAAATCGAATTTTTCATCTTCAATATCCTGAACTGACGGAGAAGACTTAATAACCTCTCCTATGCCCTCCATCTCTTTAAATACCAAAAATGCCCTTGCCGCTTTTAACAGGCAGCTCTCTTGAACCCATACAGTCGCTGCAAATACATTTTTATTCTGCTCCTTTGCCTCCTTAATTGCCTTCTCCTCAAACTCTGCGTAAGTAAAGGAACGGTACTTTCTCTTTTCATCATTGCTGTCGCCGCTCTGCGCTTCATTACCGGACTCATTGATTCCAGCGCTATCCGCTTCTGCAGCAGGAGCTTTTGCTTCCTCATCTCCATTAGTCTCGCCATTAAGCGCATCATTTAACAATTTAATAATATCCTCGTTATCCTCCTGACCTTCGTCCTGCGAATTAATAATATTATCCAGATATGCCTCTAAAGCATCAAGACTGCGGAATAAAATGTCCACCAAATCCGCTGTTACCTTCATATTGCCGCTACGAATCTCAGAAAAAACATCCTCTGTAGCGTGAGTAAGCCGCTGCATCCTCTTGTATCCCATAGTACCTGCCATACCTTTTAAAGTATGAGCAGCTCGGAATATCTCATTAATAGTGTCTGAATTCTCCGGTTCTTTTTCAAGGATCATAAACTGATCGCTCAATCCCTGTAAATTCTCCTTGGTTTCTTCAATAAAAATTTCTAAATACTGACTTACATCCATGCTATTGCACCCCTACTTTCTTAGTTATTTCGTCTGCTATCTCAGTAAGGCTGGCGACTTTATCCGTCAGACCTGCCTCTGCTACCATCTTTGGCATACCGTAAATTATACTGGACTCTTTATCCTGAGTAATCGTATAAATATTCCGGTTTCTTTTTAAATTGCGTATTCCCATTGTTCCATCAGCGCCCATTCCCGTCATTACAACACATACTATCGTTTGCAAATTAGAATTACAAAGGGATTCATACGTATAATTCGCGCAAGGCTTAACGCCTTCCCTCGGCGGCTCATCAGTTAAAGACACCTTACATTGATGCTTCTCCTCAATTACTTTTAAATGCTGCCCGCCTTTAGCAATATACACGATTCCGTTATGTAATATATCGCCATCCTGTGCCTCCTTTACTGTAATACTACTAATGGCATCCAGCCTTTGTGCCAAAGAATTGGTAAAGCCTGATGGCATATGCTGAATAATAATTACTGCGGCATCAAGATTATCCGGTAATCTGGGGACTACCGATTGCAACGACCTTGGACCTCCCGTTGATGAAGCAATCACAACCAAATGCTTTAATTCTCCTAACTTTGGCATAGATCTCCTCCTAGTTTCATGAACTATGATACAATTATTATACCAAACCGTTACTGACTCATGGGTGTATAATAATGTATACATATATAATAACAAAAAAAAACCGTAAATACAACATTTACGGTCATTTTATTAATTATTTAATTGTTTATTGCGCCGCCTTACAGGACTATTTAAACATATGCGCCCCAATTTTCATACGACATCCTGAAACATATCGGCTGAAGAAGAGATACCCCTTCATACTTTTAGTATTTCCTCCCACCTGAACAGTCTTCTCGCCGCTTAACGCCGCTTTAGCAGCCTTTAAACAGTCTTTGTAATATTTAGTCTTAAAACCATTTTTATCATAGGTTTTTAATGCTTTAGAAAGCATTCCGTTTCTAGCCGGCGTAAACTGATAAGGCTGATACAATACGCCCTTTATAGTCTTAGGGTAGCTCTTAGACTCCATACGGTTCTTTACCACAATACCAACTGCAAGCTTACCCGCATAAGACTGATTTCCTGCCTCGCAATAAATAATAGCTGCCATGTAGCGAAGCTCTGCCTTTGTATATTTCCCTGTCTTTCCAACAATCTTCTTCTCTACCTTAGTCTGTGTCTTCTTATCTTTAATTGTATCTGATTCCTGAGTAGCATTCGCCTTATTATTATCAGATGCTGAAGCCTTAACTATCTTTGGTCCAGCAGCAAACAATAACATGCTCATTAGTAAGATTACAATCATTTTCTTAGTATTCATAATACAACTCCTTAATATTTATTAAACAAATACATTTCTTTTGAGAAATATTTATTTAACATTTGTGTAACAATTATAACATTTTTTTAAGATTTGTCAACTTTTTTTTAAAAAACATTTTGCTTTTCTTAATAAATTGTACAAGAACCCTTGAAAACTCTGGTCTGCCTGCTTCATTATTTTTTTTAAAATTTTTTAAAATCATGTAACTGTACATGCTTCGCTGCATAGTATATCAATGTAAATAATCTTTTAGGAGGCTCATTATGAGTGATTTAGCTGCTACAAACTGCGGTAATGGATGCGACAACGGATGTTTTGGTGGCAATAGCTGCATTTGGTGGATTCTGATTCTCTTATGCTGCTGTGGCAATGGATTCGGTGGAGACGGATGTGGCAATGGCGGTGGATGCGATTGCATTCTTCCTTTAATTTTAATCCTTAGCTGCTGTGGTAATGGCGGCGGATTCTGCTAATTAGCAACCGCTAAATCTATTATCTGTGAACTGAAAAGGTCGCAAAAAAAGAGGGGATTGTCACATACCACTGTGACGTCCCCTCTTAATTTAATTCTTTGAAAAAAATTTCATTTTCTTATTTGAATATTCCCTATTACAACTATCACACTCCTGCTCCTCTCTCATACACACCATGTCAATCTCATATATTGAATTCTCTGTAACAATTATATTGGGATTATCCCTATAATCCTTTCTTTTTAAAAGATTTTTTTCACCCATGTCCTATTTCCTAATCTTTTTATATCATTATATGCATACACATAAAAAAAACGCATACATATTATAGAAGTAATCAATATGGAGTATCAAACATGGAAACATCAAAAAAACCAATTGAACAATTTTTTACTCAATGCAATTCCGGAACCGAAATGCTATATGAAGCCATGCCCTATGTAAATATGAGCTTTAAAAAACCACTGGCGCTATTCATAAAAATGCAGGAAATGCGGGAAATTATGAATGGCTTTGGAGATTCAGACACACTAAGCGCCTGTGGTCTTGACGAGCCCTCCCACAACATAGAGGATATGCTTAATGCCATGAGAACAAAGGCAGTAGGTAAATCCGCAAATATATTAAACACAATGCTTAGTATTATGCAGGCAGGTAAAATATACCGCGCTTATTCAGAAGTAATGAACAATTCAGATATAAGCGCTTCTTCCAACTCAGCGTCAGACTCGCAAAAATCTGAATCATCTGCAAATGGTTCTTCTGACTTACTCAGTCAGATTCTTCCATTGCTAATTGACCAATCGGGAAATTATAACACCTCCACAGGTGAAATTGCCAATATTATCAGAAACGCCATGAAAGGAGAGCAAAATGAATCAAAACTGGCTCAATGACCAGCGATTAAACAATATAAGCTGGGACAAACGAACATTTCTGTTAAATTTTATGAAAGAACATAAATATAACAGTAAAGAAGAATTCATTCCACTTATGATGCTGTTTCATTCAAATATGCAAAACAGGAACCTGAAATTTACCAAAGAAGAACAAGCATTGCTTTTAGATATCATGACAGATGCAATGTCGCCTAATGAAAAGCAGCAGTTTTCCCGTATTATGGAGTTACTTAAGCGGACTTAAACAAAAATTTAAACGCAGTGATATTTATTCAAGATACCACTGCGTTTTTATTAACCATTCACATTTCTCTTTTTACGTTCTTCTGTAAAAATGTAAGCAATAATCATATCTCTTTCTGCCTCAGACATCTTAACAAATTGTGTCCTGCATTCATGTAATCTGATATTATTTTCCTTATTTTTACAGCTTATAACATCCCCATACAGAAAAAATTCCTGATATTCTCCCCTTACCTCTAATACAAGCTTATATTGAAGGTATGTATCAACCGGTATATTTTCTGGCAGAACAAATCTCATTCCGCCGCCGCTTAAATCTAAAACTATACCATCCTTCCAATTCATATTATTAAGATCTTCTTTGGCAATCTTTTCCGCCCTGTCTGCAATACGGTATTTCATTGGCAAGGTACATTCAAAACGGTAATACTCTCTTCTCTGCACTTTTTTAAGAGGCCTTTTTATCTCCAGTATAAGCACCGGAAGATTCCCCTCTTTTCTTCGCTGGCCAACCTCAAATATTCCTTGAAACAAACCTTTGCTTGTATAAAATGTACACTCAAAACGCACGCCTGTCGGCAACGGAACAATCTTTGTTCCATGTGTAGGCATTGTAATCTTTATCTGTGTGCTGTTTTCTATATCAACAATCTGACTGTAATACATCTTTCTACGTTCGTCGTCATCTTTTATAAGGCTGCGTATATCCACTTTATTGCCAATACCAAGAACTTCTAACATACCATCACCACCATTCTGACAAATGTTTACCCATTATATAAAAACACGATATTATAATAATAATTATTATTTACCTTGACTTTCGATATTTCAAAATATTTAAAAACATTCCAACAAAACCCGCCTGATTTTCTTCCTCATAATCCAAAAGCTGTCTCGCAATCCGCTCGGTGGACTTTGCAAACGCACTATTAGGAAAGAGAAGGCTGACCGGCTGCTGCTTCAAAACAGCCTTTGTTGCATTATTATCATGATTAATGCACCCCATATAACTTAAATTCATATTTAGAAACTGTGAAGCCACAATACTAATATTCTGAAATAAAGTCTGACCTTCTTTATCATTGCTTACGCGGTTAGAAACTACATGAATAACCTTATCTGTAGCAACAAAATCCTTTCTCCTGTTCAATATCTTTAATAATGCATATGCATCCATTGTAGAAGTAGGCTCAGGTGTCAAAACAATCATAACCTCAGGACTGCACAATATGAACTCCTGAACCGCATCCGCTATTCCTGCGCCGGTATCTATAATAATTACATCTGCTATTTTATCCAATTTTGTTATCTTCGAAAGAAATATTCTAAGATTTTCCTGACTTAAATTAGCCAACTCATCTACGCCTGAGCCGCCGGAAATAAACCCAATTCCTTCAGGTCCCTTTGTAACTATATCTTCTATATCCATATTCTTATAAATAAGATCTGATATATTATATTGGGGATGAATCGCCAGCATTACCTCAATATTAGCCAAACCAAAATCTGCATCAATGATTACAACCTTTTTCCCAAGACGTTGTATCTGCAATGCAAGATTAACTGACAGGCTGGTCTTTCCTACCCCTCCCTTTCCACTGGTAACAGTAATCACTCTGGCATTGCTTAAAAGCTGCTTTGTAGCTGCCCTTTCATTTTCTCGAATTCTATTCCTTAATCTCTCCGCCTGATCCATCACTCCTGCCCTCCTAACAACTGCTTTGCGATTGTCTGGGCATTCAGCATTCCTATATCATCCGGCACCACCTGTCCGTATGTTGTATATGATAATGGAGCGCCCGTATCTAACCTGATATTCAGCACATTTCCATAACAACTTGTTTCATCTAATTTAGAAAATATAATACGATAATCCGCAATATCCTTGTAAGTAGCTACAATCTGCTTCAAATCTTTATACTTAGTAGTGGCGCTTAAAACCAAATATACCTCTTTAAGCTCGTTAGGTACGCTATCTATCAAATCAAATAACTCGTCACACTGCTTCTTATTCTTAGGGGAACGTCCCGCTGTATCTACTAAAACAAGGTCAAACGCCGAATAATCAGAAAGCGCCTTCTCCATCTCTGCCGGAGTATAAACTACCCTGATAGGAAGCGACAAAATGTTAGCGTAGGTTTTTAACTGCTCCACTGCCGCAATCCGGTAGGTATCCGATGTAATAAGCGCTACTTTAGCCTTTTTTTCAAGCTTAAACAGTGACGCTATCTTAGCAATTGTAGTTGTCTTACCTACTCCGGTTGAACCCACAAAAAAACATACCCTAGGCTTTTTTTCACCACTCAAACGAATCACCTGAGGCTGACCTAGCTTAAGAACAATACGTTGATATACATTTGCCAATATAGTGTCTAACGCCTCCTCCTTGTCCGGAACATTATCCACATCTTCTAAAAGCATATTTGCATACTTTTCTTCCACCTCATTATTTAAAAATTGATTGTAAAGCAGCTCCCTTATTCTGGTGTTGCGACGTTGTTCATTTTCGTTCGTTTCACTTTGCTTTTTGACTTCTGCGGCTCCAGATTTACCTGCTGCTTCCTCCGAGCCTATTTGCTTTTCCAACAAATCTGCAAGACTGTCCAGCTTCTTTTCGATTGCAGAAGATCCCTTAGAATAATCTTTCTCTTTCTCATCTTCTTCATTTTTAGAATTCTGTCTTTTTATAGCTTCTTCAATCACCTTAGCGGCATTATTGACAGATTCCTGACTAACTCCCTTTTTGGGAGCTTCAGTCGCAGGCGTCTCCTCTTTATCCTCCACAACCGCAGTAATCTCTACCAACGGTTTTTTAAAAATACGAAATACACCCTTAGGACGCGTAGTCTTAATATTCATTATAATGGCAGAACCGCCCAATTCTTCCTTTGCTTTCATTATTGCTTCATTTTCTGTGGACGCCTCATATTTTTTAATTATCACCTAAACTCACCATCCCTATTGACTGTAATTCAACATCAGCATCAATCTCATTATACGATATAACAATCAAATCTGCAAAATAATCTTGCGTCATTTTCTTAAAATACATTCGAACAATCGGAGAAGTAATAATAATCGGATTGCATCCCATCTCCTCCAGCTTTTTGACCATTTCCTCCGTAACATTTAAAATCTGCTGTGTTACACCCGGATCTAATGTCAAATAAGCGCCTTGTTCCGTTTGCTTTATGGAAGCCATAATATCCTTTTCTATCATAGGATCCAAAGTAACCACCTTAGTTGTCTCACTAGGTGCAAAATACTTATTGGAAATGGCGCGCTTCAAGCTCTGTCTAACATACTCCGTCAATACGTCCGTATCTCTGGTACTAGCCGCATAATCCGCCAAAGTTTCAAATATTGTTACCAAATCCCTGATAGATATTCCCTCTCTAAGTAAATTCTGCAATACCTTCTGAATATCGCCAACTCCCAATAGCTTCGGTGTAAGCTCATCAACAAGAGTAGTGTTATCATCCTTAATATTGTTAATAAGGTTTTGTACATCCTGCCTTGTCAGCAGCTCATCTATATGCTTTCTAACAACCTCTGTCAAATGAGTAGCAATAATCGAGGGCGGATCAACTACTGTATAACCAACTGATTCCGCTCTCTCCCGCTGCGCCTCTGTAATCCAGATAGCCGGCAGATGAAAGGATGGCTCAAATGTTGGGATACCGGTAATCTCCTCCTCAACAAATCCCGGATTCATTGCCATATAGTGATCAAATAAAATTTCTCCCTCGCTTACCTGAATACCTTTAATCTTAATTACATACTGGTTAGGATTTAACTGAATATTATCCCTCAAACGAATAATAGGAACAACTGCTCCAAGCTCTAAAGCAATCTGCCGCCTAATCATAACCACGCGGTCAAGCAAATCTCCTCCCTGATTAACGTCAGCCAAAGGAATAATACCATATCCAAACTCCAGCTCTATAGGATCTACTGCCAGCAGAGAATTTACATTTTCATGGCGGCGAATCTCATCTGCCTCCTGTTCCTCCTCAGTGACCTCTTCCTCAATACTCTCAACCCTCTTAATATCATTGTTTCTTGTGCCTACAAATACCAGTACCAAGCCCAATCCACAGAAAACCGGTTTACTAAGAGGCGTAACTAATCCAAGAAACGTAAGCGTTGCTCCAACTATCTGCAGCACCATAGGATTCTGGAACAATTGTCCTATAACCATAGTTCCAATGTCTTCCTCTTTAGCAGCCTTAGTTACAAGTATACCTGTTGACAGTGAGATAAGCAACGATGGAATCTGGCTGACCAAACCGTCTCCAATAGTCAAAATAATATAATTAGTAGACGCCTCGTCAAATGTCATTCCCTGACGAACCATACCCATAATAACCCCGCCAATAAGGTTAATACCGGTAATAATTAAACCTGCTGTAGCGTCTCCCTTTACATACTTCGTAGCACCGTCCATAGAACCAAAGAAAGCTGATTCCATCTGAAGCTTATTCCTTCGCTCCTGCGCTTCCTTATCTGTAATGGCTCCCGTATTCAAATCCGCATCAATAGCCATCTGCTTACCCGGCATAGCGTCCAGTGTAAAACGCGCAGTAACCTCGGAAACACGTTCAGAACCCTTATTGATAATAATCATCTGTACAATTAACAAAATTATAAATACAATAAATCCTACTACAATATCATTTCCACCAACAAAGCTGCCGAAAGTCCTTACTACATTACCCGGCTCTCCGGTGGTCAGAATCAACCTGGTAGAAGAAACATTAAGCGCAACCCTAAACAATGTTGTAAACAGCAAAATAGTAGGAAATGACGACAAATCCAGTGTTTCTTCTGCAAATAACGCTGTAAACATAATAGTAAACGCTACCATAATGTTTAAGCCAATCATAAAATCCAACAACCATGGAGGCATTGGAACAAGCAGGAACAACAGTGCTGCCAAAACATAAAATGCAATTGCTATATTCATATTAAAAACAGGCTTCATTCTCTGCCTCCTTGTATTTTATATTACCGCCTACTATGAGGCAGGATTCTTCATACGATATACATATGCCAGTATTTCTGCAACTGCCTGATATAATTCAGGAGGTATCTCCTGTGAAATTTCCACATTATTGTATAACATACGCGCCAACGCGCGGTTTTCTACAATCTCAACTCCGGCTTCCCTAGCCCTTTCCTTAATCTTAAGAGCCAGATAATCCGTTCCCTTTGCAACTACTACCGGCGCATCTTGAACATCCTTTTTATATTCAATTGCAACCGCATAGTGGGTAGGATTGGTAATTATGACGTCAGCTTTAGGAACCGCCTGCATCATACGCTGCATTGCCATCTCCATCTGCTTACGTTTTCTCTTTGCCTTAATCTTTGGATCTCCCTCTGCATTTTTATTTTCTTCCTCAACATCCTTCTTGGACATCTTCATTTCCTCATGGTTTTTCCACTTCTGGAAAATATAATCAGCCACTCCAATAACCAGCATAACTGCAGCAACTTTAATACCTAAGCTCAGCACAATATCTCCAACCAGTGAAATCACCTGACCGATAGAAAGGTCATACAGGGTAAATAATAACTTCCACTTATCCTTAATAGTATCATAAACTAAATATGAAATAACAGCCACTATAGCAATTGAAACAAACGTTTTCATCAGGGTACGCAAAGAAAACATACGCTTTATTCCACTTACGGGATTAATCTTGCTAAGCTTAGGCTTCATCGGCTTAAATGTTACCATCCATTGAAACTGAATCCTGTTTGACATAAACGCCACCACAATACCCATCAGCATAACCGGCCATAATAATCTTGCAATTAATATAATACCATCGAATATCAATTGATGAATCATTCTTGGATTAATATGCTCTGTACTATTAACATAACTTGGAATTTTCTGGTAAGATTCAGAAAAAACCTCCATCAGGCCCTCTCCTAATCTTCCAATCCAAAACTTTAAAAGAACAAACAGCGCTAAAAGCATTATGGCGGTACATAACTCCTGACTCTTGGCAACCTGACCTTCTTTTCTGGAATCATTTTTCTTCTTTGCAGTAGGCTCCTCCGTCTTTTGACCTGTAGGACTATCCTTTGCAAACATTTGCAAATCCAAAGGCAGCGCCAACGTACCTGTTTGTTTTTCAAATTGAAATGCTTTATATTCAATTATATTATTACTGGATGGATTAAAATAATATCCCATCTTATCACCCTTTATCATTATGGTTCTATAACTTTTATAATCTGATTTACCATTTCCTCCATACCTGCCGATACAAGATCTGACATAACCGGAATACAGACTACAATTACCAAAAGAACGCCTAATCCCATAACTATCTTTAGCTGCATACCTACTACAAACATATTCATCTGCGGCGCTGTTCTAGCCAAAATACCTAATACAATGTTCAATAAAAGGCTTGCCGCAAAAACCGGAAGAATAAGACGAAAGCCCAAAACAAAATACTCTGTTGCAAAGCTAACAACCGTATCATAAGCTATATCCCTATGAAATCCGATTTCTCCCAAAGGAATTAAAGTAAATGAATCCATTATTGCGCTAATAACAAAATAATGCAAATTGGAAACCATCATAATAAGCATAATTATATAAGTATAAAAACTTCCAAATGCAGAAGACTGCTGATTTGTCAAAGGATCAAACAACTGCACCATGGAAAATCCAATATCTATATCTATTATATGACCTGCAAATGAAAGCGTCTGCATGGCAAGACTTGCTGAAAAACCTATTGCAAATCCGATTAACGCCTCCTTCAAAACTATTACAGCATATCCCAAAACTGAACTGTAGGCAATATCATAATAACCTACATTCATCGCAACGATAATACTTAAAAAAAACGCCAAGCCAACCTTTGCTATGCTTGGTATTCCTCTAAGATTAAAAAAAGGGGCTGCAATAATTAAAGTTGAAATACGCACCAAAATCAAGAGAAAAAATTCTAAATTATGAATCGAAAATGATGCTGTAACCATAATTTATCTGCAACCACCTTAAACAATCTATGTTAATAAAAAACTATTATCCATTTTTATACACAAAACCTTCGCATAAACTCAACCCACATAGGTACTAAAACTATTAAATAATCTCATTATATAATCTGACAACGTATTAAGCATCCAGTTACCCGCTATTAAAATAACCGCCATAATTGCTATAAATTTGGGTACAAATGTTAATGTCTGCTCCTGTATAGACGTAATCGTCTGAAAAATACTAATAACTAAACCAACAATAAGAGAGATTCCAAGCATTGGAGCTGAACATATCAAAATTGTCCATATTGCCTCTCTTGCTATATCAATTACCTGTTCTGCTGACACAAAACCACTTCCTTTTAAACGCCTTTAAACCCAATACACTATCTCACCTAATGAAACGTCTGCACCAGATTACCAATAACCAAATCCCATCCGTCCGCTAAGACAAACAGTAGTATCTTAAACGGTGCCGATATAGTCGTTGGCGGCAGCATCATCATACCCATCGACATCAATGTAGACGCAACTACCATATCAATAACAATAAACGGAATATATATTATAAATCCAATAATGAAAGCAGCTCTAAGCTCACTTAAAATAAATGCCGGAATAAGCGTTGTTGTAGGTATATCATCATAAGAATCTGTGACCTCAACATCTGTCATATTCACAAACATCTTTAAATCCTTGCGGTTTACATTATTAAGCATAAACTGCCTGATAGGTTTTATTCCTGCATCAAAAGCTTCACTGCTTGTTACGGTTCCCTCCTGCATTGGCACTATTGCATCATTATACACCTGAGAAAATGTAGGAGACATAATATATATTGTTAAAAAAAATGCTATTCCTACCAACACCTGATTAGGAGGAGCTGTATTAGTACCCAGAGCCTGTCTGACAAAATGTAAAACAATTACAATTCTGGTAAATGATGTAAGCATAACCAGAATCGACGGTGCAAATGACAAAACAGTCAAAAACAAAACCATCTGCAAAGTTGCGCTAAGCGCCCCTCTGTCATTGCCGGTATCTAAATCAATTCCCAATGAAAATGGCTGCTCATCTACTTCCTCGCCGGCAGTTTCGTCATTTCTGTCATTGTCCTCCTGTCCGGAATTAGTATACGTAGGAGCCGCATAAGTTTTTATCGCCTGAATACTTATAATACTCCCAAATAGAGTAAACATAACACAAAGAACTTTAAGTACTGTAAAAAATCTCTTAAATCTTCCCTGTTTCTCATTACTGCTATTCTTCGTCTTTACTCTCATAAACATGGTGTTCCTGCTTTCCATTAACTTCTGTTCCGGCAAATTTACTTAAAATACCGGAAAATTCTTGATTCTTTTCACTATCTGAATCATATGCAGTACGCTTTACAAGCTTCTCTCCATCAAGCTCGGACAAAAATCTTACTTCGTCCCTGCCAATTCCCAGAGCAAGATACTTACCACCAATCTTAACAATCTGCATATATTTGTTATTATGCAGACGCACTGTCTCAATTATCTCCACATTACTATTCTTCATAGCCTTGCTCTGTATCTTCGCTGTAAGCTTAGAAGACCAGTAAGCCAAAAAAAGAATAAATGCAAAAATTAAAATAAGAACTATAAGCTGGGCAATGCTTTTAAGAATACCTTCCACTCCCATTGCAGCAAGAAACATACTAGCTCACCGCTTTTTTAACAGCTTCCAATACACGGTCTGCTTGGAAAGGTTTTACGATAAAATCCTTCGCTCCGGCTTGAATAGACTCAATAACCATTGCCTGCTGTCCCATTGCAGAACACATTACTACAACAGCGCCAGGATCTGCCTCCTTAATCTTCTTAAGAGCCTGAATACCGTCCATCTCCGGCATGGTAATATCCATCAAAACGAGGTCTGGCTTTACTTCATTATACTTCTCAATTGCTTTAAGGCCATTTTCTGCCTCACCAGCTACAGTATAACCATTTTTGGTCAAGATATCCTTGATCATCATTCTCATAAATGCTGCATCATCACAAATTAAAATATTCTTTGCCATAATCGTACTCTCCACTTCTTAATTATTTATTTTAGTTACAATTGTTGCCTTATTTATGCTTGCTGCTTTATAATCTCGGTAACTCTGACACCAAAACTTTCCTCGATGACAACTACCTCGCCTTTAGCAACATGTTTACCATTGACAATTACATCAACCGGTTCACCGGCCAGCTTATCAAGTTCAATAATAGTTCCCGGAGAAATTTCCAAAATCTCTTTTATTGATTTGCTTGTTCTGCCCAACTCCACAGTAACACCCAACGGAACATCCATGATTAAATCAATATTTTCCTGCTGAGTAACAGGATTAGGCATAGCAGAAAATGGTTGGAACTGAACCGGCTGCGCATTCATATTAGGCGGAACCATACCTTGCGGCGGCATACCGTAAGGCATCTGCCCCATCATCGGTTGTCCCATCATTGGCTGCCCCATAGGCATACCATATGGCATCTGTCCCATTGCATTCGGATCCATTGCCGGCTGTCCGGTCGGCATTGGCTCAGGCGCCGGAGATGGAGATGGCGCTTCCGGCTGCGGCGCGCTGTCTGCGGCAGGAGCGCTTCCCGAATCACTTTGCATATTATCGGTAAATACCGAATATATCTCTTTAGCCAAGTCGATTGGATATAACTGCATAATCTGACTATCAATTAAATCCCCGACTTCCATCTTAAAAGTAACCTTAACAAATGTGTCTGTAAGATAACCGGAAAGTCCCTGATCAGTAATGCCTTCATTCAAATCTATGAGGCTTGCTACCGGCGGACTAATATCAATCTTACGTCCTAACATCTGAGATAATGACGTAGCTGCTGAACCCATCATCTGATTCATGGCTTCACTTATAGCGCTAAGATGAAGATCTGACAATTCATCTGCAACATTCTGTCCATCTCCACCCATCATCAAATCTGTAATAATCTTAACATCCTGTTCCTTAAGAATCAAGACATTATTACCTTCAATACCCTCAATATATGATAGCTGAACAAATACGCATGGTCTGTCATATTCCTCTACTAAATCATCCCATCTTGCATATGAAACTTGAGGAACTGTGATATCCACCACATTATTAACAAGTGAGAACAGCGTTGTAGCCGCCGTACCCATACTTATATTAGCAACCTCTCCAATGGCATCCTTCTCTGCTGAAGTAAGCAAATCCTCATCACTGCCGCTTGAAGCAGTAGCAGTTGTTCCTCCACTTTGTCCTTCTGACTCTGCAGGTGCAGAATCCACACCATTGAGCAGCGCATTTATTTCTTCTTGTGATAACATTCCATCCATGCTTGCTACTCCTCCCTAACTACTGACGTTACTTTGACTGCATAGTTATCTGATGCAGAACCCGGTAACGCTTTAAATTTTAACATATCTCCAACATAAATGTCTAGCTCATCATCTACCTTGGAATCCAATTTAATAATATCCCCCACCTGCAAATTAATAAAATCAATAACCTGCAGACTACTCTTACCTAATACCGCTTTCATAGGAACCGGAGCTTTATCAATCAAGCTTTCAATAATCACTTTATAATCCATATCATCCGAATCCTGCAATGTACTAAACCAGTACTTGGTATTTAATTTATCCATAATATCCTCCAAACAAATAAACGGAAGACATATGTTCATTAATCCTTCTACTTCACCGACGCTAATATTAATAGTTATAATAGCTATCATCTCACCCGGCGAAATAATTTGAGCAAATTGTGAATTGGTTTCAATTCTCTCAAGTCTTGGTTCTATGGCCACAACATTCTGCCATGGCTCTCTTAACAAATTCACACACACTCCAAAAACTCTCTCAATAATACTAAGCTCAATCTCCGTAAAATCTCGGTTTTTATCAAGCGGCTCCCCACCGCCTCCGAGCATTCTGTCCACTATTGCATAACCCAAATTGGCCGCTAATTCTATTACAATGTTGCCTTTAAGCGGTGCAAAATTAACGATTCCAAGCAACACCGGATTCGCCAATGCATTGGAGAACTCTGCATAGGTAACTGCTTCTGAGTTCATAACCTCCACTTGAACCGTCTTTCTCAAATATGCCGGCAAGTGCGTAGACAACAACCTGCCATAATGGTCAAATATAATCTCAAGCGTTCGCAAATGTTCTTTGGAAAATTTTGAAGGCCTTTTAAAATCGTATTCTCGAACCTGTTTCTCAGTATCATCAGCCAAATCCTGCGCATCTAACTCTCCGGAGCTTAACTGATTCAATAGTTTGTCTATTTCATCCTGAGACAGCACCTCGCCCATTATCTCCACCTCCTAACTGCCTATGGAACGTACTAAGTCTTTCCAATCGACAACTATTACTATGAAATAAGGAATTTGTTAAATGACAGATCATATATTACATCTGATTTAAATATTTCCTTTACTGCTTTCTTACACTCCTCTGTAACCTGCGCCTTATTATTCTGGCACTCCTCAGCAGTATGACTACTAATAATATCAATAACAGTGGATTCGATAATGCTTTCCTTTGACTTAATTCCTTCATCTGTCGTCGGATCATACTTCTTGTAATCTTTAGACTCTGTGTTCATAGATACAGTAATCTGGAAAACAGCCATATGTTCTTCACCATTTGCAGACTTCAAATTAACAGTTTGTTCGTTAGTAAGAGTATATGGATAAAGCTTTTCAATCGGCACTACTTCTCCTTCTTCCTCTCCTGTGTTCTCCACTGACAAATCTATAATAGACGCAATGCTTGTTATAAGATTATCTGTCTTCTTATTGGTAGGAATCACTGTAAATACAATAATTGCCAATAAAATAAAATTTATAATGCTAAATGCCAATATGATTACTGAAATCAAGTTCCTTTTCATACTATATCTCCTTCACTAATAGTTCTAATATGCTAATATACGATTTAATCGTCTGTTTCTGAACTAATCTTATTAAAAATCTTTATTTCTACCCTTCTGTTTTTAGCCCGTCCTTTGACCGTATCATTGCTTGCCTTGGGGCGGCTGTCGCCATAACCGGAATGCTTCATATTCCTTGCTATCAAATTCTTATGATCAAGCAAATATTCATAGACCGAAATAGCCCTTGCAGCGGAAAGATATTGGTTATCTTTATATTCTCCTCCTGCCGGAACATTGTCCGTATGGCCTTCTATCTCTATAGTACGCTTTCTGTACTTTTCTAAAATATCGCCCACCTTGTTCATCAGTCTCTCTGCTTCACCGGTCAGCTCAGCAGCGCCCGATTCAAACAGCAGCCCGCCATTTAATGATAATTCCACATACTGGGCGGTATAGCTTAACGAAACCCTATCGCTAATCTTAGAAGATTTAAGCATCTTCTCAATCTCTGCATTCATCGCCTCTGACTGCTCATAACCGGTTTCTTTTACCTGCTTCTCAAGGCTTTCTTCAGACTGTTCCGCTGATTCTGCCTGATTCTGCTTAGCTTCATCGCTCTGTGTCTGAGACTGTCCCTCACCGTTTTGGGTACTTGCGCTTCCAAGCTCAGTTGTCTCGGTAGTCTCATTGACATGATCCTGTACCTTCTCAGCAGTTGTAGACGCCGCATCCACCACCTTATCGCTTTCCGACTTTACATCAGATAAATTAGTGGTTTCACCCTTCTGGTTGCGTCCGAGGCTTTGCACATAATTATCCAGCGCAGCAATCTGCTTAACGCCCTGAGACATCATCTGTCCATCTCCAATTGCTGTAGAACCCGCCTGAAATATATTATCCTTTGCAAATGAAGCCGCAACCTGTTCAAGCTTCTCAGCATCTATTGTGGAGCTGGCAAAAAGCAGTACGAAAAAGCAAAGCAGCAAATTCATCAAATCGCTAAAGGTTGCCATCCACGCCGGAGATCCGGCCTTAGGCGCATCCTCCTTACGTTTTGCCATCAGGCCTCACCTCCAGATTTCTCATCCAATGATTCTCTAATCTTAGGCGACAGGAAGGACTTAAGTTTTTCTTCAATCAGACGCGGGTTTTCACCTGCCTGAATAGAAAGAATACCTTCAATCATAACTTCTTTCATGGATATCTCCACAGCATTCAGCGTTCCCATCTTGTTAGCCGCCGGAGTTGCAATCCAGTTTGCTATCAAAGAACCATACAATGTAGTAATCAACGCAATAGCCATATTCGGACCAATCGTGGCGGAATCCTGCAAATTCTGAAGCATCAAAATCAATCCCACCAAAGTACCAATCATACCCCATGCAGGTCCTAATGCCGCTACGGTTTCCCAGAACCCAATAGTCTTCTTATGGCGTGTTTCTATGTATATCAATTCTGTTTCCAAAATGCTGCGCACCAGTTCAGGATCTGTACCGTCTACAATCAATCCTACGCCCTTTTTCAGGAAAGGATCTTCAAGATTATTAGACGCTTCCTCCAATGCCAGCAATCCTTCCTTACGCGCAACATTGGACAAATCCATAATACTGTTAATAATCTGTTTTTCATCTCCATTTTCTTGTTTAAAAATCAATGAATAGGCTTTAAATCCACTGATAAAGTCCTGTAATGTATTGGAGGTCATAACGGATGATAATGTACCAAAAACTGTAATAATCAATGACGGAACGTCCCAAAAGTACCTAAGTCCCGTAAAACCATAATCACCTGAAGCAACACCAAATACAAATACAGCCAAACCCGCTATAACACCTATAAGCGACCCTAAATCCAACGAAATTCACCCCTAACTTTCCTTAATTTGGCGGACAATGTCACCAAATAAACTCTGTCTATACAATATTACTAAATTTGTGACTTCTTGTCTAGACTCTTTTACAATAATTTTGTGTCCCGTTGTCAAAGTAACAACCGTATCAGGCGTTTCTTCCACAAATTCTATAATATCCGCATTACATGTAAACTTGACTCCGTTAAGCCTTGTAAGCTCCACCATAATAACACCCCCATTACTGTTTAATGCGCATTTATTACACCAATTGTAACCGGAATATATTTAATTAATTATCGTTCCACTTAACAGGTATATGCAATGCTTTCATCCATACAAAAAGGCATATCTGTAGTAAATATTAGGAATGTGCTAAACATTCCTAGCAGTATTCTACCACAAATATGCCTAAAATGCAAAATAATGTTGTATTTTCTTGAAGATTGTTTATAATTACCAATCTAAACTTTACTATGAACAAGATATTGTCCATTGTCTCTAACAAACTGCTACTATCGTTTTAGATTAACTAATTCCTCCAACATAGAATCGGATACTGTAATAATACGTGAATTAGCCTGGAATCCTCTCTGGGTTGTAATCATTTCTGTAAATTCATTAGATAAATCTACATTAGACATCTCCAATACACCCTGAGTAACGCTTCCTCCACCATCTGTAGGATCTTTACCTATACCGTCAAACTCTCCTGAGTTAGGCGTTGTTGTATAAAGACCGTCTGCCAGCTTTTCAAGACCTGCTGCGTTAGAAAAGCTTGCAACAGAAATCTGACCTAAGAGCTTAGTATCGCCATTGTCATATGTAGCAGTAATCTTACCATCAGTACCAACGCTTACACCGGACATCTTACCGGAAGTACGTCCTGCACCAATGCCATCTAAATCACCCCTAACAGATGTAATTGTACATTTACCGCTTGCTGCATACTGCGTAGTGGTAGACATATCTATTGTAATATCCTCAAAATTGTCAATAGGAACGCCTGTAGTTGGATCTGTAACAGTTGTTGTAATGGAAAGCGTAAATGCTTCATCTGCTGTCGCTCCTCCTGCAGCTCCGTTTGCAGCAGTACTTACAGTTACAAAATTACCTGTATCTGCATTATACTTTACCATTATAGTATCCGGTGGCTGGGCCTGATTACCGCCGACTCCAAGAGCTACATTGTAAATTCCTACATTACCGGCAGTTGCAGTACCTCCGGCCGGCATCAGAATAGAACGGTTTCTGCTGTCTAAAATATCCGTTACCTGCATACTATATAAGCTATTGTCTCCTGTATTGGCAGGATCTTGCTTAATATTATATTTTACGGTATATGAATATCCCTGCTTATCATAAATCGTCATACTGGTTACAAGTCCGTCTCCGGTTACATCAGTATTAGTCTTATCAATGTTACCGGTAAAATAAGTGTTTGTTGTTGCCTGTGGCGGTGAAGACATATTCTCAGGCGTAGTAATTCCAAGCTCAGATACAATATCCTGCTTAATGTCGCCTGTAGTTGGATCTACCTGCCATCCCATTACATGATATCCATACTGTGTTACAAGATAACCGGCAGCGTCAGTTGTAAATGCACCTACTTTAGTAAAATAATTCATAGCTCCATCATTTACAATGAAGAAGTTATCTCCGCTAATCTTTAAATCATACGGATTATCTGTTCTCTGGTTAGAACCTTCTGACGTAGGATCGCAGAAAATGGAACCTACCGTAGTACCTAAACCAATCTGTCTTGCATTAGTACCACCACGATTAGTCTCAACATTTGCGCCTGTAGCGCTCTGCGTTGTCTGCTGGAATACTTCAGAAAAAGTTACTCGGCTTGCCTTAAACGCAACCGTATTGATGTTTGCAATGTTATTACCAATTACATCCATTTTTGTCTGGTGTACACGAAGTCCTGAAACACCAGAAAATAATGATCTCATCATAATTAATGACCTCCTTAATATCAGGCCGCCTTTCTCCTGCCTCATCTGTCATTCAGAAGCAGTAACCTCCTTATCGGTCCGGTTATGAAATAACGGCTCCATCAATGTTTGTAAATACTTTTTGCTCGTCTTCCCCATTCATTGCTGTAACCACCGTATTATTCGGTATGTTCACAATAAACGCCATATTATCCACAAATATCAGCGATTCCCTGATATTCTTCTGTCTTGCCTGTTCTACTCCATAATTAAGCCTATCCATTTGCTCGTCTGAAAGCTTCATATTACGAAGCTGCAGCCTTTGGTTGGCATGTTTTGAAAATGCAACCTCAGGTTTATCATAAACCTGCTTTTTTGACTGTAAAACTTCTGAAAAGGATACTTCTGCAGCAGAACCGGAAACTCGTTTTGACTCTTCGGATTTGGGATAATTTGCATTAATGTATTCAAGAGAAGTAAACTGATTAGCTATCGGATTCATACTTCCGCCTCCCTGCGCACTGTTCTTCCTATTTGCTATTCACCGCTTGAATTACCTGATTCAGCATTGTTTGCTGATGCTTCTTTATCCTGCTGTGCTGCCAGCGCCATCATATAGTCAATATCTACTACGGAATCCAAATCACTATAATCATAAAAACCATCATTAATTGACAAATATGGCTTTCCATTATGCATGGTAACATAATCAACCAAACCACTTATATAATCTTCTTTGCCATCTATACCAATAGTCTTCATTATCACATATGAACCTACTAACGACTGTGCATCCGACTGGTCAAATGATTGATTAAGATTCTCCATCTCCTCTAATGATGTAAACTGCGCCAACTGTGAAATATACTCTGTGGAAGATGCCGGCTCCAACGGATCCTGATACTTCATCTGCGCAACCAACAACTGTAAAAATGTGTCCTTATCTAATCCGCTGCTCTTATTCTCAATAGAGTTAATATCAGTTACTGTAGATGAATCAACACCTTTAACTGGATTAGTCATACTCATTATGCGTCTCCTTTCTGCAATCTGCTTGATTGCCTAAATACTCATATATAAATTACATTTATATATTACCAATAACTACATTACCTATGCTATGAAATCAACCTGATTGCCTGCGCGCTGCATCATGTCAACATTTATAGCTTCTTCTTCAGTAAGTTCTTCTTCGTCATCCATATCCTCAAGATTAAGCTGTTTCTTTGATTTTGAAGAATTCTGTCTGCGCTGCTGCTCAAACTCACGCTGAGCTAAATCCTGAAATCCGTTAGGATCAACTGCAACTTCCACTGCCTCTACTTTAAGTCCCTGATTCTGGAATGTTTCCTTCAAAGTTGAAAGCTGCGCTTCTATTGCGTTTCTTGCAGTCTCCGTCTGCGCTGTAATCTGCGCTGTAATCATACCCTCTCTGGATACAATCTGAATATGAACTTTACCCAGACTTGCCGGATTGAGCTGCAACTCCATACTTGTGGTGGTAGACTTTACTACAGTCTTAATCTGCTCTACTATCTGTGTAACAATATCTACAGCCTGAGCCACACCGGAAACATTAGCTGTCTGAGTATTGGATACTGCTTGAACCAAATTCTGGAATACCGCCTGTTCACCGCTGGTATTATGCATCTCCGGCATTGCCGCCTGTCTTAAATCTGTCTGTCCTTTAGGCTGCTGCCCGCCTGCCTCCTGCTGCATCGGCGCTGTATCCGACTGAAGTACAACCTTTACGCCTTCCACATAGGTTTCTTCCGAATCTTCTAAATTCTCCGGAACATCCTCTAAAACATCCTGTCCTGAATCCGCTTCATCTCCTGTGACATCAATGTGAGCCGCCGCTACAACCATCTCGTCTGAAATCTGAGCCTGACTTTTAATACTATTAATCTGTTCCATAAGATTTTTAACCATTTGCGATAATTCTTCATTATTGAGAATATCCATCATGGAGTTTGAACCTGTCTCGGTCATAACTACTTTTAAGACATTATCCGGCACAAGCAAATCCTCCGGCGTCAGCTTCAACTGATTAAGAAGTGACTGAAGTTCTTCTGCATCAATGTTCAACACTTCCATAATGACCTGTCCAATCTGGTCGATTACTTCTGTTATATCATCAATGCTGTCAAGCGCTTCTGAATCAACAGTTTCTATGGTTTCTGCCTCGTTATTAACAGCAGCGTCTTCCTTAACTTCCTTCTGCTTCTGCTCTGTATCAAGCTTTTTAGGCGAGACATCTTCCCGTTTAGAATCAGCCTTAACATTATTATCTGTTTCCTTTGGCTTATTCTGTGAAGCGTCCGGCTTATTCGATTTGACATTATCGGCAGATACTTTACCGCTATCAGAGCTGTATGTCTTCTGGTAACTAGCCTGATTCATTACATTAGAGAATGAAACTGCCTTGCCTGAATCTGATTTCTGTACGCTTGCCGCCAATCCCTCAGTCGCTGCAGTAATTCCCTGAATGTTCACAATCGCCATACCTTACCCTCCTTTCCTATATGTTGTATATTGAAGGCTTTTTTCATCCTTACAATATCAATATTTATATCGGACATAAAGCTTTATTTCTAAATACTAATATGACATCTTTTTTGTTATTTTTGCGGCGTAGGCAGAGCTCATTTCCCCCATAATCTCACCTCTGTCCTTAGCGCTCATAGCATCCAAAATATTTACTACTGTATCTAAGTCTGCTGTCATATTTTCTAAAATTTTCGCAGCCTTCTCCGGCTTCATATGCGAATACGCCTCAGCCAATTCTTTATTTTTGGCATCCGTCTCCTCAGTCTTAACCGCTTCCTTATACAGCTTTGCCGCAGTATCTTCATTCATGGACTCATACCATTTTGTATAATCGCTTACATCCACGTTGTCATTATATACAACCTCTCTGTAAAAATCCTCTTTTGTGGCTTCAAAGTTCTTTTGATTATCCTCATAAACCTTTAATGTTGCAACCTGATTCTCCAGCTCCTGTATTCTGCTCTGTAATGCCGCTGTATCTGAATTATCGCCTTCCGCTGTATTCTGCGCTGTTTTCAAGGCTTCTATTTCTTTCTCCAATTCCCCGATTTTTGTAACTGCCTGTGAAAGGCTGCTATAGCCGCTTTCCGCCGCCACCTCTTCATCTGTCGCAGGCGGAAGTATCTTATTCAATAACGGAACATCCTTCAAGACAGGCCTTAACGTAGCGCTCCCAAATCCTCCCACATCCATTCTCACACATATCATAAATATAACTATAAAAAGTAAAATAATCGTAATACATACCAATGCGCTTTTGCCGCTTCCGGCTTCATGCTTTTTAGTTTCCGGCTTATACTCTGTTATTGGAATTGTATTAAATCCATCATTCACTTTCTTCATTATCGTCACCCGCTTTATTATGTTTAAAACTAACTAACTCATCAATTTCCTTTTTTTCCTGCCTGTTTAATTCCTGTAAAAACTCCTGAAATTCGTTATCTTTTAACTTCTCGTGCGTTTTTCTCTCAATCATCGCCTCGTTAAGCTTACGCCTTGCGCTGTCCAAGACTGCTTCCAGCGCGGCAATTTTTCTTTTTTGCTGTTCTTCATAATATTCCATAGTTTCGATAGCTATCTGACATTCATTCAACTTACGTACATTTAAAATCTGACTCATAAGCCTGCGCTTTTCCTGCTCATACCCAAGCTTTCGGTTAGCAATACCTAATAGTTCTTCCCTTGCCTCATTTACCTTCATCTGAGCTTGTGAAAATGCAGTCTTTGCCTGATCTTCCAATTTATACTTCACGTTTAAAACATTTTGCATGGAATACTTGAAAACAGCCATATTTTCACCAACCTATCATTCTTCAAAAGTTTCGTTAAGAAGGTTCAACGTATCCTCCAATGTCATCTTGGACTCCACGTCCTGTCGAAGAAATTCATTTACACTCTCAATCTTGGAAATAGCATAATCAATCTCCTGATTTGAGCCCGCCTTATATGCGCCAATATTAATCAAGTCCTCCGCCTCATTATACGTTGTAAGCACATTTCTCATACGCCCCGCTGCATCCTTATGCTCCTTTGTGGCAATCTGGCTCATGCATCTGGAAATGCTTGCCATAACGTCAATGGCAGGATAATGGTTCTTTTGAGCAAGACGCCTTGAAAGTACAATATGCCCATCTAAAATACTTCTTGCAGTATCCGTAATCGGCTCGTTAAAGTCGTCGCCATCTACCAAAACTGTGTACAATCCCGTAATTGAGCCCTTTTCAGAACAGCCCGCCCTCTCCAATAGCTTTGGCATCTCCGAGTAAACGCTTGGCGGGTATCCTCTGGTAACAGGCGGTTCTCCGGAAGCCAACCCAATCTCCCTTTGCGCCATAGAAAAACGAGTCAGGGAATCCATCATCAATAATACGTCCTTTCCCTTATCCCTGAAATATTCTGCCACAGCAGTAGCTGTTTTAGCAGCCTTACTGCGGATTAACGCCGGCTTATCAGAGGTTGCCACCACCAATACCGAGCGTTTCATTCCCTCTTCCCCTAAATCTCTCTCGATAAATTCTCTTACCTCACGTCCGCGCTCTCCAATAAGCGCTATTACATTTATATCCGCCTTTGTATTTCTGGAAAACATTCCAAGCAACGTACTCTTTCCCACGCCTGAACCCGCAAAAATACCAATACGCTGTCCCTTGCCGACAGTAATCAATCCGTCTACCGCTTTGACTCCCAGCGGAAGAATCTCATCAATAATCTTACGCTTCATAGGATCGGGCGGCGGTGACTCAACAGAGTAACTTTCCGGAAGGAAAAATGTTTCTGCATTTTCCCCTGCAGGGATTCCAAGCCCATCCAGACTTTTTCCAAGAAGCTCTTCTCCCACATAAACCTGCAGCGGTTTACCGGTATTTTCTACGTAAGCGCCCAGACCTACGCCCTCCACGTTGTCAAAGGGCATAAGTAAAAGTCTGTTGTCACGAAATCCCACAACCTCTGCATTCACCTTATGGCTTCCGTCCTTTGAGGTAATTACACATAAATCATTAAGTTTTGCATCCGGTCCTATGGACTCAACTGTCAAACCCACAACCTTAGCCACCTTACCAAGATTTTTTACATAAGATTTATCCAGTAGCGAATTATATTTGTCAAAATTAATCTGCTGCATTTACCTCACCTCTTTTCAGAAAAAACTCCATATACCTTTCGGAATATGGAATTCTATTGTAACCATATAAATTTATTCATTCAACATCATAAGAGTCTTTATCATCTGGGACATCTGAACATCAAGGCTCAAATCTACCAAACCACCCTCTGTCTCAATCTTACATTGGTTTTTATTAAGTTTTGAATCCTGAAATAATTCAATATTCATTCCCGGATTCAAATATCCATATATCTGTTCTTTATGCTGTTCAACATAGGAATAATCCTGCTCAGAAACAGAAATAACAAAAGAATGGCAGTTATCAATGCCTCTCATGGCATTGTTAATAAGGTATAAAATGACCTCTTTATGGCCTGTCACTACAACCCCTGTTAATCGTTCCAAAAGATTACATAATACTTCTGTAAACTGCGGTTCCAAAGACTCAAGATATTGCTCCTGTTCTTGAAGCAATTGCTCCTGCATCTGCCGCTGCTCATTTGCCATCTGTTCCTTTAAATGCTGAATCTCGGCATCTGCATCAGCCATTCCCTGCTGATACCCTTCTTTCTTGCCTTGAGCCGCTGCCTGAGCCTTGATATCCTCCGCCTCCATTCTTGCATTATGGAGAATTTCTTCCGACTCGGCATAAGCCTCCTGCACTACCAGAGCAGCCTCATGCGCCAGTTCAACATCCGGCTCATAGCTATCTAATATATCTTGCTGATTCGCTCCCATAGCAGCCGTCAATTCTTCCTCTGACAGCTCAGAAACATATAATCCTGCTGAAAAACCATCCTCATCAGGTTCTGAAACCTGCATTCTTAACTGATTTGTATATACTTCCTCATTAATTCTGCGAGCGATATCTGTCTCATCTGAATTAATAAGCAAAGGTTCTACATTCACTGCATTGAAGCCTTTTATCAGATTAGACAATTATCTCGTCACCTCCGCCTCTGGAAATAACAATATCACCGCTATCCTCAAGTTTACGCACAATATTAACAATACGCTGCTGCGCATCTTCTACATCCTTCATACGAACCGGTCCCATAAACTCCATATCTTCCTTTATCATAGTAGCCAAACGCGAAGATAAATTCTCGAAAATAGCATTCTGCACATCTTCGTTGGCGCCCTTCAATGAAATTGCCAGCTCGTTGTTGTCCACTTCTCGAAGAACACGCTGAATTGAACGGTTGTCCAGCGTAAGAATATCCTCGAACACAAACATCTTATGGCGAATCTCATCAGCCAATTCAGGCTCTTCAATATCCAATGTTTCCATAATATTCTTCTCTGTTCCACGATCAACAGTATTCAAAATCTCTACAATGGCATCTACACCACCAACGATAGTGTAATCCTGATTTACCAAAGAAGCCAGTTTTCTCTCCAATACCTTTTCCACTTCCTTAATGACGTCCGGACTGGTACGATCCATCTGCGCAATACGTTTTGCCACATCCGCCTGCTTATCTGCTGCCAGAGCGGATACAATCTGCGCCGCCTGTCCTGATGATAAATATGACAAAATCAATGCAATTGTCTGCGGATGCTCGTCCTGAATAAAGTTAAGCAACTGAGTTGCATCTGTCTTTCTGATAAACTCGAATGGACGAACCTGTAACGAAGCAGTCAGACGTCCTATTACATCTCTTGCCTTTTCTGCGCCGAGAGCCTTCTCCAGCAAATCTGTAGCATATCCAATACCGCCCTCTGTAATATATTGCTGCGCAAGGCAGATTTCATAAAATTCGTCAACCACGCTCTCTTTTACCTGCGGGGATACGCTTCTTGTGTTAGCAATCTCCAATGTAAGCTGCTCAATCTCATCTTCTTTTAAATGCTTAAAAATAGTTGCTGATTTCTCAGGTCCCAAAGCAATCAAAAGTATTGCCGCCTTTTCAATTCCACTAATATCCGATGCTGCACCATGTGCCATATACTATCACTCCCAATCCTCGTTTAACCAGTTGCGAAGCAACTGTGCCACTGCCTCCGGATTCTGATCCACAAATTCCTCGATACGTTCGCGGGCAGCCGATTTATCGCTAAATTCAATATCATCCAAAGTAGTATTCTCCTTAGTTGTAGCAAGCAATTGTTCCACTGATAACTCCGGTTCCACTTCTTCCACCTCTATCGGCTTCATACCCTTGAATACTACAAAAAGCAACAACGCCAATATAATAAGCGCAAGCAGATACTGGATATAATTTCTTATCATCGTGCCGGCGGATACCTTTGCTGCATCATAGAACAAAGGAATCTCATAGGCGTTTATTGAAATATTTTCTTCGGCAATTCCTGTTGCCATAGCAACGGTTGTATAAAGCGCCGGATCAACATCTATAACCGCCGAAGCGCCATTCTGCTCCTTAAACTCTGCAAATGTCTGATCGTTTTCCTTGAGCTGGTCTTTTAAGTCATCCTCATAATAGGTACGGTATCGGTTAAGCACCACTGAAATAGAAGAATCCTCATAATTGACATTTGCAAGTCCCGACTGCGTAACTGTGGTACGTTTACTGTTATTATATTCCGTCTTATGAATATTGGTGTTACCTGAGCTGTCGCCACCGTTGGAAATATCATAATCAGTAGCCTCTCCGTCATTGGCGTCAGTTCCCACTACTTTACCGCTATCATAATTATTTTCATTTTCATATTCATATTCGTAAGAAATCGGTCCCGTTTCCCTCTCGTCATGCGGATAGTAATCTTCATCTGTAATTGTAGACCTGTTAAAATCCACAGCCATATTGGGCGCAACCTCAACGTCGTTAAAGGTGCTTGACTTTAATAAAAGCGCCTGAACCTGAGTTCTTATATCATTGGTCAGCTTATCCTTATATTCATCGGCTGAAGCCATGGATGCCATTCCATCTTCATTCTCTGCTCCGGAAAAAAGAATAGCGCCATTCTGGTCAATAATCTTAATATTGTTGGTATCTGTGTTTCCGATTGATGTCGCTAAAAACTGCGCAACACCTTTGGCTGATGACTTCTTGAAGTTATCATTGGTAGTAAGCATAGCCGCGCAGGTATTATCACTCTCCTCTTCTAAAATAGAGGTCGAGTCATCTGCATATGTAATCTGCACTGTTGCCGCTTCAACACCTTCAATTGTCTTAACAATTGATTCTCCTAAGCCTACCTGGTCTGCAAGCTTCTTTTTCTCTAAAAATTCTGAAGAAGTGGTAGAAAGGTCATTATCCAAAGCCCAGTCATAAGAATAAGTGCTGGCTGAACCCGCTCCAATACTGTTCTGCCCTAAAGCCATGCGCGCATCCGCAACTCTGGAAGAATCTACGCTTAAAGTAAGTCCATCATCATCTACCTGATACTTAATGCCTTCTTCTTCCAATACGGTTTTTGCAGAAGCCGTATCTGACGTTTTCTCATAAACTGCAATCTGTTCATATGTTGTTCTAGTAAACAATATTACAAAAATCACTACTGTTATTAACAATGCCAGTGTCAGCGCTATAATTAATGTTTTTTGTTTAGAAGAAAATTTTTGCCAAAACTCTAATACCTGTTGAGGTATCTGTTTAATCTTATCACCCATAACAATACTGTCTCCAATTTATTTATCTCGATTCGGTTTCAAATTTAAAGAAATGTGAAAATGTGAGTCCGTATCTTACCCCTCTTATATATTATATAACTAACTATATCTCTATATCTGCATTTGCATAATCTGTCTATATGCTTCAACAATCTTGTCGCGGACTGCAACTGTATACTGTAACGACATAGTAGCTTTTCTCTGTGCAATTGCTAAATCGTTTGTATTATCCGAATATCCAAGTTCAAAATTAATCTCAGCCTGCTGAGCATCTTTTTGCAAATCATCTGTTTCCTTAATCATATTTACCGCAGAATCAAGCAGTTCCTGAAAGGCCACCTTGTTACTGCTGTTCACTCCGCTTGATGTGACAGTATTTTCTAAATCTATTCCCGCCTGTCTGGCAATTGCGCTTACGTCCATAATAAAAACTCCTTATCTATATAAACTTAATTGTTACATTAATGATATTCCGGTACTAATTACCCTGCATAAGCTCTAATCCCTTTTGAGCCATTGACTTGGCAGACTGAAAAGCTGTAACGCTCGCTTCGTATGACCTTGAAGCATCAATCATGTCTGTCATCTCCTGAACTGTGTCAACGTTAGGGTAAGATACATATCCGTTTTCATCAGCGTCCGGATTGTCCGGATCATATACCATCTTTAAATCGCTTAAATCAGTTGCGATTGCTGTCACCTTTACACCTGAATAGGCTCTCCCCATACAGGTCTCCAACACGTTACCGAATGCAGTCTGTCTCTTTTCTGACATAATAACCGTCTTCCTCCGGTACACGTTACCATCGTCTCCCCTTGTAGAATGTGCATTGGCAATATTCTGGGAAATAATGTCGATTCTAAGCTGTTCTGCTGTCATACCTGTTGCAGAAATATTCATAGCGCTAAATGCACCCATAACCACGCCTCCTTATATATGTATCATGCTAACGACTGCCTATTGCTGTACGAATCCTTGTAAATTCCTGATTCATACTGTCAATTAAAGCATTATATCTAATCTGGTTTTCTGCTAAATATGCATTCTCTGCGGAAATATCCACATTATTACCATCAATACGGTAAGAAAGATTAACATTATCCGTATAAACGCTGCAATTAATCTCCTCTAGTCTTGTATTGATTCTGCTAATCTTGCCATCAAGATTACCGCTTCCAACCATTGCTTCTTCTAAATAAGCGTTAAACGCCACATCCTTGCGCTTATAGTTAGGCGTATCCACATTAGCAATATTGTTGGAAATAACCTCGTTTCTGGTCCAGCAGGCATCCGCCCCCTTGTCCAAAACATCAATATAATTATAAATTCCTGAATTAATCATATGCTACCTCCTATATCTAAAAAGGCGTCTTTACTGCCTAAAAATCATCCATCTTCTGTTAATAGATATGTTTAACTGCGCTTACAATTCTTCAGTTCGTCAAATACCATATCATTCAATACTCTTATGCAAGTTCCCTTCATTCCGGCAGATCTTGTTTCAATTACGCCGGCGCTTTCAAACTTTTTGAGCGCATTTACAATCACAGAACGGGTAATCCCTACTCTGTCGGCAATCCTGCTGGCTACCAAAATCCCCTCCATACCCGACAATTCCTTAAAAATATGACGTATGGCCTGCAGCTCCGAATATGAAAGGGTTGCTATAGCAGACTCCACGACCGCCAGCTTCCGGCTCTCCTCCTCGTTCTCCTCATTAACGGAACGAAGCATCTCCAAGCTAACCACCGTAGTCCCATACTCGCTAAGTATAATATCGTCAATAGAATAAATATCACTCTTGCGGTACATAAAAACTGTGCCCAGGCGTTCTCCTGCTATATCAATAGGGTTAATAATAGCCTGATACCCCTCTACATCATCAATTTCAAATCCTAATGTTTCAAGATTGACATTCTCCTTAGTGGACAACACTCCCAATAAGCGTTCATTAAGCATATCATCTATATGGTCTCCTACAGTTTCGGAAAGCATGGAGCCAATAGGAGTAATATCCTCCTGACTTGACACGCCTAATACCTTTCCCTTATAGCTTACCACCAACACATTAGATAACAATATCTCACTAAGCACATCACAAATATCATTAAATACCACCTTGTGGGAATGATTATTGTGTAATAACTTATTAATCTTGCGCGTTTTGTCCAACAATTGTACACTCATGTATCCTAAAACCTCCATGCCTAAAGGCACTGTA
Organism: uncultured Lachnospiraceae bacterium; assembly: GCA_947626505.1. Lineage (GTDB taxonomy): Bacteria > Bacillota > Clostridia > Lachnospirales > Lachnospiraceae > NC2004. The sequence continues at coordinate 24,692 of CANQSN010000001.1, read as the reverse complement.
CAATCAAAAAGGTATTAATCATATTCCGATACATAGATAATTTTATCATATCAAAGATAGAATAACAACCTTTTTTCTACATCTAATTTTCTTTTATATTATTAATATCACACACAAATCCACATTTTTCGTTGGCGCACTGCACTTTTTTTCCTTTTATTAACATATATTCTCCGCATTTTGGGCACTTATCCTTAGCGGGTTTCTGCCAACTCATAAATTCACAATCCGGAAATGCAGTACATCCGTAATATTTTCTACCTTTTTTAGTCTTTTTCAATGCAATTTCATTACCGCAAAGCGGACATTCAACACCAATTTTTTCATAGTGCGGTTTAGTATTGCTGCATTCAGGAAATCCCGGACATGCCAAAAATTTACCATATGGACCATATTTTACAACCATGTTACGTCCGCATTTTTCGCAAATTACATCTGTCACTTCATCTGCAATCTCTATTTTCTCAAGCTCCTCCTGAGCTGCCATCACTGCGGCATGGAGTTCAGGATAGTTATTTCGTACAATTTCTTTCCAATCAAGCTTACCTTCCTCAACACTGTCCAGTAAAGTCTCGATATTGGCAGTAAATTCCGTATCTACCACCACAGGAAACGCCTTTTTCATCATCGAATTAACTGCATCTCCCAGCTCCGTAACGCATAAGCTCTTGTTTTCCTTGACCACATATCGCCTTGAAAGCAATATATTAATAGTAGCGGAATAAGTACTTGGCCGCCCAATCCCCAATTCCTCCATAGTGCGCACCATAGTCTGCTCTGTATACCTAGCCGGAGGCTGTGTAAAATGCTGCTTATCAATGAGCTTAACATTGTTAAGTTCCATTCCTTCCGTCAAGCTGCGAATTATTCCCTTATTATCCTCCTTCTCCTCCTCCACATCATAAACGGATAAAAAACCGTCAAATTTTAATTTGGAGGCGGATACTGAAAAGCGGTAGTCCCCCGCCTCAATCTTGGCTGTTACCGTCTCATACACTGCATTGTTCATCTGGCTGGCAAGAAAACGGTTATATATTAATTGATACAAACGGAATAAATCCCTTGAAACATTATCCTTTACATCTATTGGCTTAACATCCATATATGATGGACGGATTGCCTCATGAGCATCCTGAATCCTCTTGCCATTTGCATTACCCTTATGTGATTTTGATAGATATTTTTCTCCAAAATGTTCTATAATGTATGATTTTGCCTGTGACTGTGCTTCCTCCGAAACACGAACAGAATCGGTACGCAGATAGGTAATAAGACCGATAGTACCATGTCCCTTGATATATACGCCCTCATAAAGCTGCTGTGCAAGCTGCATAGTCTTCTTAGTGGCAAAGTTCAGCTTTCTTGCCGCCTCCTGCTGCAAAGTACTGGTAGTAAATGGCAGAGGTCCCTTTTTAACTCTCTCCCCTTTCTTAATGCTGCTCACAACATATTTTTCAGAAGACAGCTCCTTTTTTATCTTATCCATCTCTGCCTTAGACTTTATGTCAACCTTGCCCTTGCTGTTGCCTGCAAACTTAGCAATTAATGGTTTAGTACTTCCCTTTTCCTTAATCTCGGCGTCTAATGTCCAGTATTCCTGCGGAATAAAGGAATTAATCTCCTCTTCGCGGTCACATACAAGACGGAGCACCGCAGATTGTACCCTTCCAGCGCTTAACCCCCTCTTAATCTTAGTCCACAGAATGGGACTAATCTCATATCCAATCAAACGGTCCAACACTCTTCTGGCCTGCTGCGCATCTACCAGATTCATATCTACCTCTCTTGCATTTTTTATTGAAGCCTTAACCGCATTCTTTGTAATCTCATTAAATGAAATCCTGCTGCAATCCTTATCTTTAAGATTTAGCGCATAATAAAGATGCCAGCTAATGGCCTCCCCCTCACGGTCAGGGTCAGTTGCCAGATATATTTTGTCTGCTTTTTTCACCAATTTTCTCAAATTGGCAAGTATCTCTCCCTTTCCCCGAATTGTAATATATTCCGGCTCAAAATCCTCTTCTACCTTAATCCCCATCTTGCTTTTTGGCAAATCCCTTACGTGTCCTGCAGAAGCAACCACTTCATAGCTAGGCCCTAAAAACTTCTTAATAGTGTGGGCTTTTGTAGGAGACTCAACGATGACGAGATTCATTTTCTTCTTTTTGTCGGATTTTGTTGTATTTTTACTGTTTGTTGCTGGCATATTCTACTCCTTAAGAAACACTTACAAAGCTACGCAGTAATAGTTTGGCCTAATTTGTTTAATATATCCCTGCCGCTCTAACCTCATCAATACCGGAAGCAGTTGTCCCGCATCAAGCTGTGTTTCTTCTATAATAATGTCAATATATTTTGGTTCTAAACCTAAAACACTATACACCATTTTTTCAATCTTTACAAGTGCGTTCTTTCTATGAATTTGAAATTCTGTATCTTCAAGGCTGATTTCGCCCCATTCCTCCATGATATCCTCAATAGAGGTTACAATCTTGGCTCCGCTTCTAATCAATTCATTACATCCCTCGCTTAAAGAATCGCCAAGCCGCCCCGGAATAGCAAATATATCTTTTCCCTGTTCCAGTCCCTGATCAACTGTAATAAGCGAACCGCTCTTTTTTCTTGCCTCTATTACCAATATACCGTCCGACATTGCGGCAATCAATCGGTTACGCAATGGAAATAATCCCGCCCTTGGAGGAATATCCAGACCATATTCCGACAAAACTCCGCCTGTCAACAGCATTTTTTCAAAAATCCCATAATTTTCTTTAGGATAGCAGATATTTATACCGCAGCCTAATATACCTAAAGTATATCCCTTTCCTTTCAAAGCCCCCTTATGGGCGTGTCCGTCAACTCCTTCTGCCAGTCCGCTTATAACTGATACGCCTTTTTTCGCCAGCTCCCTTCCAAAATATTCCGCCATTTCAAGCCCATAATAGTCTGCCTTTCTCGCTCCTATAATGGCAATGCTGTGTTGTCCTTCAACTGGAAGTCCTCCTCTTAAATATAGACCATATGGGGCGTCATACAGATTTAAAAGCTTGTCCGGATAGTCCGGATGCCCCTTCCATAAAAATTTAACAGACATTTTCTCAAGTCTTTCTAAATCCCGTTCCACCCAGTCGCCTTTAGATTGCGTCAAAAACTCCGCCTGCTTTAAAGATAAAACCTTTGAAAGCTGATTTGACGACGCCTTATACACCTCCTCTAAAGAATCAAAATAATTAAGCAAGCCTGTAATTGCAGCATGTCCTATGCCTGTTAAATTATTTATCCAGTACCAAAGCATTTTTTCCTGCATATTCCACCCCTCCTACTCGAATACTTGAAAAAATGACGCAGCTCCGTTGTGATAGAGCAGCGCTTCGCATAAATGTTCTTTTCCAATCTGTTCTTCTCCGGCTAAATCAGCAATGGTTCTTGCCACCCGCAAAATGCGATGATACGCTCTGGCGCTCAACTGCTGCTGCTTCATGGCGTCCATAAGAAAATCTGTCTCCTCCTGCTGTAATACGCAAAATCGTTCTATACCCTTTATGGAAAGCTGTGAATTAAATAGAATATCAGAATCTTTATAACGCTCTTTTTGAAGCTTCTGCGCTGCTATAACATTATTGCGTATTACCTCAGAGCTTCTGCCTGCTTTTCTATTCATAAGCTGCTCATAGGGCGTTACCTTAGTTTCCACGCAAACGTCTATTCTGTCCAGCATTGGCTGGCTGATTCTTGACAAATACCGTCGAATCTGACCTTCACTGCACCGGCACCGCATCCTATCCGGATAGTATCCGCATGGGCAGGGATTCATTGCTGCCACCAGCATGAAATCTGCCGGAAAAGTGTATGAAGCATTAACCCTTGAAATAGTTACCTTTTTGTCTTCCAAAGGCTGCCTCATAGCTTCCAAGGCGTCCCTTTTAAATTCTGCAAGCTCGTCCAAAAACAATACTCCGTTATGCGCTAAACTCATCTCTCCGGGGGTTGGATTGCGTCCTCCTCCCGTCAGGGAATAAGAAGATATCGTATGATGCGGCGCGCGGAATGGGCGTCTTGTAACAAGAGACTGCCCCTCCTTAAGCATTCCCTTAACGCTGTAAATCTTAGTAATCTCAATACTCTCTTTAAGCGTAAGCTGCGGTAAAATAGACGGAATGCATTTAGCCAGCATGGATTTGCCCGCTCCCGGCGGCCCAATCATTAAAATATTGTGAAATCCTGCAGCACAAATTTCCAAACCTCGCTTTGCAAATTCCTGTCCGGCAATTTCTGAAAAATCCTCACTCTCTCCTTTATTTTTATGTAACAACTCCTCCACATCTATCTCCTGTGGTTTTATAGTAGGTTCATTACCTGTAGTGGAAAGCAAAAAATCTACAGTTTCCTTAAGGTTCTTTACGCCATATACTTCCATTCCTGACACTACTGCACCCTCGTACAGATTATCATAGGGAATTATCGCCTTTTTCCTGCCTGTATTCAGGGCATGAGAAAGCATAGGCAAAACGCCATTTACCCTTCTAATCTCACCGTTTAGCCCCAATTCACCTAAAATTACATATTCTTCGATTTGTTCTTGGAAAATACACCCGATTGCAGTAAGAATAGCCACAGCGATAGCCAAGTCAAATGCGGAACCCTCCTTGTGCATATCTGCCGGAGATAAATTGACTGTAATACGTTTTGCTGGAATAGCAAAACCAGAATTCTTAAGCGCAGTTCTCACGCGCTCTCTGGCTTCCTTAACCTCTGAGCCGAGATAGCCCACCATATCAAATACAGGAAGCCCGTTACTGACATCCACTTCAACGCCAATGTTGACGCCTTCGACGCCGCATACAGCGCCGCTCATAACAATACTATACATATACGCTCCTAACCTCTCCAAGTACAAAGCGTATATATATAATATCATTCAAATTACATGTTGTAAAGTAAAATTATTGCTTTGACCTCTCGCCTTTGCTTAATATCTTCTTAATCTCATTCATAAAAGTATTAACATCCTTAAATTCCCGATATACAGAGGCAAAGCGGACATAAGCAACCTCTTCTAAATCCATAAGACGTTCCATAACCATCTCGCCTATAACAGAACTCTCCACCTCTTTAAGCTCCATGTTGAAAATGCGGTTCTCAATATCGTCCACCGCCTCCTCAATCTGCTCTATAGAAACAGGCCGCTTATGGCAGGAACGAAGTATTCCGCTTTCAATCTTAGAGCGGTCGTAGGTTTCCCTTGTGTTATCCTTTTTGATAACCACCAGAGGAATACTCTCAATCTTCTCATAAGTGGTAAAACGTTTTCCGCATTTTTCACACTCTCTCCTCCTGCGAATAGAGTTGTTATCCTCTGCCGGTCTTGAATCAATAACTTTTGTATTTTCATGTGCACAAAATGGACATTTCATATGTTGTTCTCCTTTCGGATAGTACCTGACCGGAGGCCTAATAAAAACTCTGTCTGGTGCTCCCCCTCTTTACGTCTATCCTATATAACTAATTATAGGTCTTTTCTATCAATCCGGTCAAGTACAAAATCGAATATTTAGCATTTTTTCTTTTATTTTTTTTAAATTTACACTACATTTTGTGTCCGCCTTTATCTCCCTTTCTCTCACATATGTTTACAATTACAACGTCGGGGCCTATTCTCAAAATATCGCAATATGGAATAATTTTTGTTTTGCAGTTTCCAAACTGCCAAATTTTCTCAGCCTCCGGCACCATAATACTTTCAATTTTTCCTGATTCCACACAGAACGCCAAATCGGAAGTATATCCTAAAATACATCCATCCTTCTGATTTATTACCTCTTTACATCTGAGTTCTTTAAATGTCATGGGAATCTCCTTAAACTGATTTCAATATTCACAAAGCGTCGTTTCTATGTTAAAATAACAGTCAGTTAATTATATTATGAAAGCTGGTTTATTATGTCAAAAAAGAAGAAAAAGAAAAACAATAATAACAAAAATAAAAGAAACAATATTAGTAGTAACACTCAAAAACTCAATAGTGAACACGCCAACAACGCCGCTCATGCAATAGAGGAAAAAAGTCAGGCGCAAAGCAAGATTGAGGCGGAAGAATTAAAAGCAAGTATAAAACCTAAAGCTCCCGAACCAAGAAGAACTCCTGAGGAGATTGAACGGGAACGCAACATGACCGGTTGGCAGCGTTACAAAAAAAGTATAGCTGACGGTTGGGCGCTGGAACGAAAGACTCTTTCTTCAATGGATACATTAAAGGAAAAGCTCGGCTATATAGCCTATTACCACAAATGGCATATACTTATTACATTTCTGGTTATTTTTACGATTATTTACGGGGCTCATGCAATTATTACGCATAAGGACTACGCCTTTAATTGCCTTGTGGTAAACGACAGCCACAACACAGTATTTTCAGATGCATTACAAAAGGAATTGTCCGACTGCATTTCCTATAATCCAAAAAAAGAAACAATTGGCGTAAGCCTTTATTCCACTGATATTTCTAATTATGAGCCGGGATATTATGGCGGAGACGCCGGTTGTCAGGCAATTTTTTCTTTAATGATGAATTATTCGATTGACGCTGTTATTGCAAATGACGACGTCATTGAATGGTTTTCAAGAGATGATAATTTTTGCAATTTAGAGGAGATTCTTCCTTCGGACCTATACAAAGAATTGGAACCGTATGTAGTTATGCTGCCCGACAAATCCGGAAAAGAACATCCTTATGCATTAGATTTTTCTGATACTGAAGTATATAAAAAGGGAAAGTCCAATTTACAGTCGCCCCGCATTGCAATTTTTTCCACCACACGAAATTTGGACGAGGCAATTGCGGCAATTGAAAAGTTGTATGGATACAGCGATTGAGTAATATTAGGATAACAATTTTTAATTAACAGTTATGCCTGATAAGATTATTTAGGAGGGGATATTATGGGGAAATATTTCGGTACAGATGGCTTTCGCGGAGAGGCAAATGTGTGTTTAAACGTTACACATGCCTACAAAATTGGACGATATCTCGGATACTATTATGGCAAGGAACGTCCCGCAAGAATTGCAATTGGCAAGGATACGCGATTATCAGGATATATGTTTGAATATGCGCTTGTATCGGGGCTTATGGCCAGCGGTGCAAAAACATATCTCTTGCATGTAGCGCCAACCCCCTGCGTTTCTTACACAGTAAAGCAAGAGTCCTTTGACTGCGGCATTATGATTTCCGCCAGCCATAACCCATACTATGATAACGGAATCAAGATAATGGACAAAAACGGACATAAAATTTCAAAAGAGCTGGAGGATTTGTTAGAGGAATATATTGATTCGCCACAAGATTCCCTGCCATTTGCCACAAGAAACCAGATTGGAAAAACCATTGATTATTCAATAGCCAGAGCCCGTTATATCGACTACCTCGCTCATATTCCAACACATTCGTTAAGCGGGCTTAACATTGGAATTGATTGTGCAAATGGCGCTATCAGCCGAATTGCCAAGCCTGTACTTGAGAAGCTCGGCGCTAATGTTATGGCTATCCATAATAAGCCAAACGGTACTAATATTAATAAAAAATGCGGTTCTACACACACTGAAGATCTTCAAGCATTTGTTCTTGATAACTGTTTAGATTTGGGATTCGCATATGACGGAGATGCTGACCGCTGTTTTGCTGTCGACAATAATGGCCGCTTGGTAAATGGAGATTTAATTCTTTACCTATGCGGCGCTTACTTTAATGAACAGGGGATTTTAAGAAATAATACTGTAGTCTCAACAATAATTTCTAATATCGGTCTGCGCCTTTCTTTAGAAGAAAAAGGCATTAACCTTGTACAGACTGATGTGGGTGATAAATACGTGTCAGAGTGCATGGTTGCTAACGATTACATTCTTGGCGGAGAGCAGACCGGACACATTATATTTGGAGACTATGCGCAAACCGGCGATGGTCTTCTTACTTCGTTGATGATTGCAGAGATTGTTGCTGTGAAAAAACAGCCGCTTTCAGAGCTATTGAAAAATATACGTATATATCCACAGTTGACTGTAAATGTACATGTAACCGACAAAGCTGCCGCCCACAATGATTCTGATTTAATAGCGGCAATTAAAAAAATCGAAAAAGAGCTGGGTGAAGAAGGAAGGGTAATGGTTCGCGAAAGCGGCACTGAACCATTACTCCGCTTAATGGTAGAGGGTAAAAATGATATAATCTGCCAAAAGCATATTGAACGTCTCTTGGAAGTATTAAGTGCAAAAGGCTATACAGAATAGCCCTTAACCGGCTATAAATCACGCCATATTCAGGTCTTCAGTACCCTTTAGTACAAATTTACCGTCTTTTAATAATGTAATACTGCTGCCATCTTCATGTATTGCCTCAATTATTCCTATTTCTTCATAAGGAATTGTAATATCTGTATGAGTATTAAAGTATGCCTTTTCTTCATCAATATTGCGAAGCATTGAGCATTCATTTTCCTTTGCCACAATCTCCTTGCCATCAGGATTATATAGCTTCATTTCCTCCATATGGCTGTAGCAGGTGTCCCCTATTGCAAAATGAGGGCCCATTTTCTCAACAATCAGAATAGGCAGCTTATGAAGTATATCGAATTTTTTTGCCATAGCATAGGCGGTTGTATTAGTGCCTATGGCAAACTCTCCCAAAGGCAGCGTATCTCTGTGGTTTAGCAAATTCTCTTTAATAAAAGACTTATTTTCCTCATCTGTATCAAAGTTATCACAATCATAGGAAGCTATTTTTCCGTCCTTAAAAATAATAGTGAGATTTTTATAATCCATGTCGTTAAGATATGCGCTTGAGACATTTAGCGTTCCATAAGTTCCGGTAAGCTTTGGAGAAGTAAATACCTCGCCCACAGGAATATTCACATCAGCCAGACAATTCTCAAAATTCGTTTGCTTATCAGAATCCTCTTTTTCATGCAGCATAACCTTAATATCTGTCGTATTTCCATTTGTCCCCTTCACATGTACAAATACAGCCTCGTCCAAAGCATCAATCAAATGCTGCTGAATACTTTGATATTTCTTCTTATCAAGATTATTTACTTTTACGGTCTCTCTGAAAATCTCCTCATAACATGGACCTATTTCTTTAACAGGATAGGCAATAATTGTAAAGCTGCATTCGTCCTGCGGAATATACCTGTTTGACAATCTGCCCGTTTCCGCCCGCTGCTTTATGGAAAGCTTCTGTTGCTCCTCTGTAAGCGATATAGCAGAAGCTTTATTTACCGGATTAAATTCATTTTCACCAAAAACCTCAATACATGCCGGCCCTGCATAAACCTTGCAAAGCTCTTTATTTTCCTCATATGCCGACTTCAAAACCTCCATATGACGTTCCATGTATGCCTTATCAAGATAAAGCCCTCTGTCAAAACGATGGTCATAATCATACTGTTTATTCACACTTGAGGCTGTATAACCAACCTTCACATTTCCCGTTCTATCTATGCTTTTTACGGCTGCCGGATAAATTGTAGGCTTTAAACCAAGCTTTTCAAACTGCTTAACAGCCGCCCTTACCATCCTCTCAAATCCAATCTGGTAACGTATATTTACAGTTTGCTTCTTAGTTAAATCAATACCCGCAATCTTAAAGCCTTCTCTGTAACCGTCTGTATAGGTAAATGCCATCGCTTCCACTTCTTCTTCGGAAAGTGCGGAAAAATATTTGTAACTGGCAATCTCGTTCTCGCCTATATATTCGCCATAATAATACAAATATAAATCATTTGACAAATCACTGTCCATAATAATTCTTGTTGCGAAGTCATAAGAGGAATCAATCTGCCATTTTATTCTTTCCTTAATTATCGGCTCGCTGTAATCCCTCTCAAAGCTGTAAATACAACCCAAAAGCTCTCTTGCAAGAGACTTTTGTTCTTCCTTACATTCTTGTGATAAGGCATCGTCATTTTCACTATTCTTTATGTCGGAATGCTGTGAACGCTTATCGTTTTCATTTATTGACAGCAATGTCTGAATCTCTACAAACAATTCACTATATATAACTAAATCAAATAGATTACTCTGATATGCGCTTGGAATCAAAGCTCTTAGCTCAGTATATAAAAAACACAATGGCTGTCCTAACTCTTTTCCAAACCGTTCCACCGCCACATCCGGATTAGCATAGCTTAAACTGCTATAGTTGGGCTCTCTTATATCTGCATAGAGTTCATCATTCCACTGCTTAAATTGCTGCAAGGAAACATTATCCCTTCCATACTCCTCCAAGGTCTCATACACATTATAAACCTTACTTAAAAAATCCGCCATATTGGCAATATAATTGGAATATATGCCGCATGACGAATCTTCAACAAGGCTATCTATACGTTCTTTCATCAATTCATAGCGCAGGACTAAATCCTCCCCATAACACTCTGTTATATTATTCTTAACAACCTCACTTAACATAAAATATATTATTCTCCTTAAATATTATATAAATATTCCCATTCCCACTACAAATAGAGCTAATAGTCCCAAAAGCAAAATACCATTTGCAAATAATCCTATTCTTGGAAACAGCTTAAATGTATCCTCGTCTTTAAAACCAATAATAGCTATGACCATTCCGCAAAACGCTATGATAATGTCAATAAGGCCAAGCAGACCAAACCATGCGCCAACATTTCCCCCGCTTGTTATGGACTTACATATAAGAAACAGCATGATTACCCATGCCGCCGCTCCTAGCAATGTCGCAAGCTTTCCATCCTTAGAATGAGTCCTATCCGAAAAATTATAATTTTTCCTTCCGCCTAACATTCACTAACCTCCGATGTATAGTTCTTGTCAACAGATATACAAAGTATCCAAGCATTCCCCCTACAGTATTTAAAATCATGTCGTCAACGTCACATACGCCCACTCTAGTGAAAAGCTGAATAATTTCAATAATTAAGCTAAGCCCAAATGAGCTTAACGTAACCTCCAAAAAACCTACAGGCCTTCCAAACCACACAAATAGTAAGGCTCCATAGGGCACAAACAGACAAATATTACCTGCAATATTGGCAATGAACAATTCCACTGTAAAATACTGCCAGTTCATAATATACCGCCTGATTTCCTGAAAAGGAACCAAATTATACTTTATGGTTTCAAATTGTTCTGTTCTGCCATAACGGTCACAAAAGAACAATAAATAAATCAATACGACAACATATACCAAAAAAGCTACCCTGCAAATCCAGTACATGCTCTTACGCTTTGCATTCCCGCCCAATGCTTTAAGCCCCCTTAATGATTTAAGACTATCCTAAAATGTAATATTAGTTTTATCCTTAAGCAGCCTTGCACCGGTTATTATCATTCCTACTCCAACTGCTAAACCAATAACAATTGACACCACTCCCATAGCAATATTCCAGCCGCCTATCTTACTCATGCTTTTATATGCCTTCTCGTTCATAATCTACCTCCAAAAAATTCATTGACTATCCGGATTATTGTACACCATACTTTTCATAATATGCATCAATTGATGCTTTTATTGCGTCATCAATAATCACCCTGCCATTGTAAGGCTTATTGTACAAATGCTCCACCACATCTGACATAGACACAATAGCGTTGGCGCCAAATCCATACTTATCCTGAATCTCCTCTAATGCGCTTTTATCTGTAGTAAGCCCTCTCTCCATACGGTTTAAAGATACCATCAAACCGAGAATTGTAACATCTCCCTGCGCTTTGATTATAGGAAATGTCTCCTCGATTGATTTGCCGGATGTGGTCACGTCTTCAATAATTACTATACGGTCGCCATCCTTAATCTTACTTCCAAGCAGAATACCTGTATCTCCATGATCCTTCTCCTCTTTACGGTTAGAGCAATAACGAATCTCCTTCCCATATAAGTTAAAAAATGCAGTAGTTGTAGTTACACTAAGCGGAATACCTTTATACGCCGGACCAAACAATACATCAAAATCATCGCCATAGTGCTCATAAATAGCCATTGCATAATACTCTCCAAGCCTTTTCAACTGAGAGCCGGTAACATAAGCGCCGGCATTCATAAAAAATGGAGACTTTCTTCCACTCTTTAAAGTAAAATCTCCAAACTTTAATACATCACTCTCCACCATAAACTCAATAAAATCTTTTTTATAATCTTCCATAATACTAAATTCTCCTTGTTTTAAGCTTTTCACAAAGCGCTTAAATATCAATTCCCATGCTGCTGTGCAAATTCACTTCACTTAATAGCCGCCTCAACAAGCCAAAAGATAAGCATAAATATACTTTTTAAGTATACCATCCAATTATACTAATTTCAACTCACAAATCATAAAATTTATTTTCGGTAATATAATTCTTTTTCTGTCATTTCTTAACATAAAAATACCATTTCTAACGTATTCTATAGATATTTTTCCCATTATCTATTATAATAATGTTGCAAATTAACAGACATTAAAGGAGGAATACAATGTATCAGACAACCATGCAGGAAACTGCAAATCGTAAAATTATTGAAAAGGCAGACAATATCACAATCTTTGAATATGAAAAGGATTTGAGCAACACTGCAAAAAATGCTGTACAAGCATTTTATTCGTCTAAGATGAATGTACGCAAACGTCAGGTAATGCTTGAACTCGACGATAAGCATCAGGCAGTTATCCAGTCAGGCGCTATGCAATGGACAGTTGGAAAAGTAAGCAGCGCTACAAATGTAAAGGGTGTTGGAGATTTTGCCAAGAAGCTTGTAAGCTCTAAGGTAACAAACGAAAGCGCTATCAAGCCTCGCTATGTTGGAGAAGGCCTTTTGATTTTAGAGCCAACATATAATTATCTTATTATTGAGGACGTCTCACAATGGAACGGAATGGTAATTGACGATGGATTATTCCTTGCGTGCGACGCTAACGTAGATTTAAAGACAGTAGCGCGCAAGAGCTTATCTTCCGCCATAGCAGGCGGCGAAGGCCTTTTTAATAGTTGCCTTACGGGTTCCGGACTTGCCGTACTGGAGTGTCCATGCCCCAGAGAAGAACTTGTAGAGGTTCAGCTTAAAGATGATGAATTAAAAATTGATGGCAATTTTGCTATTGCATGGAGTCAGAGTCTTGACTTCACTGTAGAACGCTCTACAAAAACATTAATAGGCTCTGCTGCAAGCGGTGAAGGTCTTGTAAATGTTTACCGTGGAACAGGAAAGGTTCTTATGGCGTTACTATAAACCAACAGATTACATAAATATAAAAATCAATAAAAACCATGTTTCATAATAAAGTTTTGAAACATGGTTTTTTACTATCGTAATTAAATATTACAGTTTACTATATGCTATACTCTTAATATGTAATCCCTTTGGTTTCGTGCATATGGTTTATCGTTATTTTTATTGATATTTTGTAAAAGCTCCTCAAGGCTCATATCGCTTGGATCTATCTTTTCATCCATAAGCTCCGCCCCCATATTCTCAAAAACATGCTTTGCATGGGCGTTCTCAGCGCCAATCTCAAGATTTAAATAATCCCATTCCCTATCTTCCTTTACCCAGTTAAGCATTACTCTAACCGCTTCCTGACATATATTCTGATTCTGAAATCTGCTTAATATATCAATACCAAACCAATGTCTTTTTGTATCAGATTTCTTCAAATACATGCTGCCGCAAAACTCTCCGGTAATCTTTAGAAACATTGAAAAATATTCATCGCCGCTGCTGCGAATCATTTTCCAATAGGAATTCTTAGTTTCCTCCTCAGAAATAACATAGAATCTCCTGAAAAACTTATGCTCTTTAGCCAATTGCGCATAATCGTTAAAATCCTCCTCTTCTATGGAACGAATTAACAAACGCTCTGTTTCAACCTGCATAATACCCACACCTCTTTTAAAACATTAATAAATATATTTTATTTTATAATTTTACCATTTGCAGCCTAAAAAAACAAGTCGGCGTCCTAAACTTTGCTTAGTTTAACGCTCGCTTCTAATTCACTGCGCCAATCAGGTCGGTCAGCTTATCAACCTTATAATTTATCATATACGCCTTAATTCCTTCCATCACATCAAGCGTGGTATGCGGATTTACAAAATTGCCGGTGCCAATTGCAACAGCGGAGGCTCCCGCCAAAATAAACTCCAGCGCGTCCTCAGATGTAAGTATTCCTCCCATTCCAATAATAGGAAGCTTAACTGCCTGCGCCACCTGATAAACCATTCGTACTGCCACAGGCTTGATTGCCGGACCGCTTAATCCTCCCGTTTTATTTGCCAGAGCAAACGTCCTCCTATGAACATCAATCTTCATTCCTGTAATAGTATTAATCAAAGACAGACAGTCTGCCCCGCCGGCTTCCGCCGCCTTTGCCATCTCCGCAATATCTGTTACATTGGGACTAAGCTTCATAATAACAGGCTGCTTTGCCTTCTTTTTAACCGCCCTTGTAATCGACTCCAACGCCTCCGGCTTCTGCCCAAATGCAATTCCGCCCTCCTTTACATTCGGACAGGATACATTAATCTCAAGCATATCCACCTCCTCTGAAGACAGACGCTCTACCACCTCTACATATTCCTTCTCGGTATGTCCGCAGACATTTACAATAATCTTAGTATCATACTTCTTTAAAAATGGAATATCCCGTTTGCAGAATACGTCTATTCCCGGATTCTGTAATCCCACTGAGTTCATCATTCCTCCATAGGTTTCTGCAATTCGCGGCGTAGGATTGCCCTGCCAAGGTACATTTGCCACCCCCTTAGTAACAACTGCGCCGAGCTTATTCAAATCGACAAATTCTGAATATTCCTCACCGGAACCAAAGGTACCTGAAGCTGTCATAATAGGATTCTTTAACGTTACCCCCGCTAATGTCACTTCCGTATTCATTAAATCTCCACCTCCTCTGCATAAAATACAGGCCCCTCTTTACAGATTCTTTTATTTTTTACATGGGTGTGTCCGTCCACATCCCTGCTATTACATACACATGCAAGGCACGCTCCAATTCCACACGCCATTTTTTCTTCCAGAGATATTTGAGTAATCATTCCCTGCGATAAACCATACGCCTTAACAGCTTTAAGCATTGGCGTCGGACCGCATGCGTAAATCGCTTCACCCGTAACGCCGGCCGATTTTATAGCGTCGATTACATTTCCTTTAATTCCATGTTTTCCATCTTCACTTGCAATAGTTACTCTGCCAAACGTAGAAAACTCATCTCTCAAGAAAATCTCATCTCTATATCCTAGTACAATCTCCTTTTCACAGCTTAACCTCTTTGCAAGCTCCAGCATAGGCGGAATTCCAATTCCTCCGGCAATAAGTATTGCCTTTTTATCAAGCAGCTCGTACCCATTTCCCAAAGGCCCCATAACCTCTACAACCGAGCCTGCATGAAGCTTACTGAATTCCTCAGTTCCATCTCCCACTATGCGGTATACCAAACGAATCTGTCCCTTTAATGGCAAAGCTTCGCAAATACTGATAGGACGTGGCAGCAGCCTGCTTTTATCATTACAGTATACTGCAACAAACTGTCCCGGAACTGCTTCCTTTGCCATATCGCCCACTCTCAAGTAAAGAGAATACACATCACTGGCAATCTGCTCATGAAAAACCACATCTGCCGCTACTCTCGTCTTCCCCATACAAATCTCCTTTCCAATTTGAATATTACTTACCTAAAACTTCGCATATGCAAAACATAGCTCATTATTTTATTGCGCTGTTAATATCATCAATCATATCCTTGACTGCCTGTCTTGACGCCTCTGCAAAATGTTCTTCTCCAAACTTTTTATATTTTTCCTGCTGGTATGCGCAGATAATTCCTCTTGAAGAATTTACAATAGCACCCAGTCCATCTTCATTGAAATATGGTTTCAAATCCTCTGCCTTGCCCCCTTGCGCACCGTATCCCGGCACAAGAATATATGTATTTGGCATTATCTTTCTAAGAGCCTCGCCCATCTTAGGGTAAGTTGCTCCTACGACAGCTCCGACATAGCTGTAATTATCACCCATAACCTCTTCTCCCCACTGTGCAACCTTTTCTCCAACCAGCTCATAAAGAGGTCTTCCATCAACCATTTTGTCCTGAAAATCTCCGGAAGACGGGTTTGATGTCTTTACCAAAATAAAAATCCCCCTTTTTTCTTCCTTGCACACATCTACAAAAGGCTTAACCCCATCAATTCCAAAATAGGGATTAACCGTTATAAAATCCTCGTCAAATCCATAATAGCTTTTTGAACCGACTGTAACTTTTCCAATATGGCCCGTAGCATAAGCGCCGGAAGTAGAACCTATATCTCCTCTCTTAATATCTCCAATCACAACCAGTCCCTTACCCTTACAATAATCCACCGTCTTTTTAAATACAGTAAGTCCCTGCAGCCCAAACTGCTCATACATTGCAATCTGCGGCTTTACTGCAGGAATCAAATCGCATATAGCGTCAACAATACCTTTATTGAACTGCCATATTGCTTCTGCCGCACCTTCAAGCGTCTCGCCATACTCCTTATAAGCCTTGTCCCTAAGCCTTTGAGGAACATAGGAAAGCATTGGATCCAAACCTATAACCACAGGAGCATCCTTCTTTTTAATCTCTTCTACCAGCCTGTTAATCATACACATATCCTCCATTTCATTTATTAAGCCTGATAAACTACCTTGCCATCTACAATAGTAGTAACTACTTTACCCTTTACGCTTCTTCCTGCAAATGGAGTGTTATGCCCCTTAGAAGCAAACTCCTCCACATTAATTACATACTCTATATTGGGATTAAATACAACTATATCGGCATCCATCCCCTCTTTAATACTGCCCTTTTTATTGTCCAGAGAAAGCACTCTTGCAGGAGCGCTACTCATTCGTTCCGCCATCTGTCCAATCGTCATTCTGCCTGTAGCCACCAATTCCGTATAAGTTAAAGCGGCGCTGGTTTCCAAACCTACAATACCAAAGGGCGCTTTAATAAAGCCTTTTGACTTCTCCTCCTTATGGTGCGGAGCGTGGTCGGTACTGATACAATCCATCACTCCATTACAAATACCGTCAGACAAGGCGTCCACATCCCTCCTTGTGCGAAGCGGCGGATTCATCTTATAATTGGCATCCTCCGAAACAATGTCTTCATCTGTAAGAATAAAATGGTGCGGACATACTTCAGCAGTAACATGAACGCCAAGCTCTTTAGCCATCTCAACAAGCTTTACGCTAGCCTCAGTAGAACAATGGCATAAATGCAGCCTCGCGCCGGCGGCATTTGCTAAAAATATATCCCTTGCAGTAATAACATCCTCCACAGCGTTTGAAATTCCCGAAACCTTAAACCGCTCTGAAGCTACGCCAAGATTCAAGACTCCTCCATTTACCAAATCCTTATCCTCACAGTGCGCCATAATAACCATATCGAGTGCGGCCGCTTTCTTCATTGCCTCCTGATAAAGCATAATATCCATAACGCTTTTTCCGTCCTCGCTAAAGGCAATGGCTCCATGCTCCTTCATGGCTTCCATATCTACTAACTCCCGCCCGTTCTGCCCCTTTGTAATAGCTGAAATTTGTAATACATGAACCGGCGCTTTTTTTGCTTTCTCATAAATAACGTCCAGAACCTCTACAGAATCCACCGCAGGGCTTGTATTAGGCATAGCGCATATAGTTGTCACTCCGCCTCTTGCCGCTGCATTTGCGCCGCTTATCAAGTCCTCCTTATAGGTCTGGCCGGGATCTCTTAAATGTACATGCAAATCAATAAATCCCGGCATCACATAGCATCCTCTCGCATCAACCACCTTGTCCGCCTTCGCTTCAATATTATGTGAAATACTTTTTATTACGCCATCCTCCACTAAAACGTCCGCCTCTTTAGCAGCTTCTTTTCCGCTTTCTACTACCATTCCGCCTTTTATAATCAACCTCATAAAATCCCATTCTCCTTCCAAGCGCTTTCCTTAGTATACCATAAATTACCTTATATTGTATACTACTTAATATTCTCACAGGAAAAACACTTTTCACCCCTATCCTAATATGTAAATTCGTGTTACCATTGTATTATTATGTAAGCCTGTTAGGAGATAAATATGTTCCATTCCATAAAAACAAGATTAACCATGACCTTTATACTATTCTTTTTCATCGTTGAAGGAATCCAGCTTCTTGGAATTTACTTCTTTTTTAACGATGCATTTTTAAAACAAAAAGAAAACACAATTATACAGGCATTTGACGAAATAAATGACGAACAGTTAGACGAGCCGGATATTTTAGAAGATGTAATTGCAGTAATGGAGGATTACGAGGCAACCGCCAATCTGTATTTCTGCCTTACCGACCGAGATACGGGAAATGTTTTATACAGTACAAACGACTCAATAAATAAAAATATAGACTTCACTGACGTAAACAATTCGAGATATGACGAGGAAGCTGAGCCAAAGGTTATTCATGGCTATAACTCTAATAACTGGCTTGTTTTATACCGCAGTATTTTGACAGCGAACCACTGCTATAATACAGTAATCTGGACCTGCTATGAAGCCGCATTCTATAATACAATATGGGGGCTTGCGCCTATTTTTCTTTTAACTATATTAGCTTCTGCATTGGTGGGAGGCTTCCTTGCATTTTCATTTTCCAATCATTTAGTAAAACCCATTAAACAGATGGATGTAGTGGCAAGCCAGATTGCCATGCAAGATTTTTCTACCACCCTTCCTAAATTAAAACGCAAAGACGAACTGTACAGACTGTCTGTAAGTATCAACAAAATGTCCAACCAGCTTGAACAGGATATGAATGAATTAAAGGAAATAAATCTCCAATTGGAAGCGGATATCAAGGAAAAGGAGCGTATTGACCAGATGCGAAGGCAATTCCTTTCCAATGTTTCACACGATTTAAAAACGCCTCTTGCCATACTTTCAAGTTATGCAGAGATGCTTCTTACGGAGGGCGAACATATAAACAAGGCTGATTACCTAAACGTCATACTTGAAGAGGCTCATGAAATGTCAAGCATGGTAGGAAAACTATTGGAGCTGTCGCGATTAGAACATGACGCAGAGCAGCTTACGCTTACGCCCGCCGATATATCAGAACTGCTTAAAAGTCTGTTAGACACAAGAGCTATTTTATTTGAGCAAAAAAATATTAAGCTTATAGCCGATATACATCCCGATTTAGTATGCCTTGCAGACGAAGCCTATCTTGCCCAAGCATTCGATAATTATTTAAGCAACGCTGTAAAATATACGGACAATAACGGATGCTGCAAAGTTTCACTTACTTTAGAGGGAGAAAACATTTTATATTCCGTAGAAAATACCTGTCCTCCACTAGAGGAGGAAGAAATGTCTTCAATATGGAGCAGCTTTTATAAGGTAGATAAAGCAAGAAAGCATGAAAAGAACATGAGCGTCGGACTGGGATTATATATTGTAAAAACAATTACGCTTGCGCATCATGGAGCCTATAACGTAGAGAACACCCCTACCGGAATACGCTTTTCAATTTCACTGCCGCGATATGTTGATAACAAATAATCATGATTTATACACTCTCTCACTAAAGTATCACAAGCTGTTGATAAATTCATGTATAAGCAGCAAATTAGTTTGGATTTTAGAAAGGTATTAATAATATGAAAATGCATAAACACTACAAAATCATTAGCTGTAGTCTTGCTTTTATACTGCTGCTATTGATAATAATTCCAGTGAAGGCTGATTCGCCGCATTTCAGCCGGCAGACAATCACTTCCGATTTGAAGCTTGACGCCTACTATGTTATGGGCAGGCGCAGCACATTGCAGCTTTCTCCAACCTATAAAGGGCAGATAGCAGATACATCAGACTACTACTATACCTCCAGCAACCAGAGAGTGGCGAAGGTGGACAGCTCAGGTCTTGTCACCAGCTATAAAAAGGGCGTTTCCAGAATCACTGTACAGTCTAAGACAAATGATAGTTTAATATGCACTACCAATATATACGTTGGGAAAAAGGTTTCCAAGATACGTTTAAGCAGCTCTAAAAAAGTTATTATGGAGGGAAACTATTATATGCTTAAGGCTTCTGTATCACCTTCAAAGGCAGCATACAAAAAGCTTGAGTATATCTCCTCTAATCCGAGGGTTGCCAAGGTAAGCAGTAAAGGCAAGGTCTATGGCTTATCGGAAGGAACAGCAACGATAACAATTCGTACATTAGACGGTACTAATATTAAAAGGACTTGCAGTATAACTGTTATTCCTCCAATAAAATCAGCAAATGATGATACTGGAATATTCCCGAACCCATTTTTTGAAAACAATATGAATAACGAAACAGCAATTACTGATTACACAAAGTAACAGTAATTGCTGTTTCTTTTTTATTTATTATTTGACGCTATAATCATTAAGGTATCTTCTTCCTTTATTGGAGCTGTAGGATCTATATTAATATAAAGCTCCCCATCTCTCCTTATTGCCACTACATTAATCTGCAGCTTTCTTCTCAAATTCAACTGTTCTAATGATTTTCCTATCCATTCTCTTTTTGGTTTTAACTCAACCATATGAAATTTGGAAGACAGCTCTACAAAATCCTTAATATTATCATTTACCATATTCCTCGCAATGCGTACACCTGAAAGCCTCTCAGGAATCTGTACCTCGTCTGCCCCTACTCTCTTTAAAATCTTACAATGCATATCGTCAAGAGCTTTTGCAAATACATATGGCACCCCTTCATCCTTAGCAACTATAGTTGCCATAACGCTGGCGTCTGTATCCCCTGCAATTGCCACAACCATTCCGTCAACATTAGAAATGCCAATATCCCTAAGCTTTCCCTCATCTCTCACATCAATAGCCGTTGCCACTGTGACATAATCTGCGATTTGATTAACCTTTTCCTGATTTTTATCAATTGCAATAACCTCCGCTCCAAGATTTTCCATCTCCAGTGCAACAGCCTCACCAAACACCCCCAATCCGACTACTGCAAATGTTTTCTTCTTCATGCCAAGCCCCTCCTAACAATGCTTCTTTTAACCTACTGTAATATCTTCCTCTTTATACTGACCTGCTAATTTTGTATTCTTACTGCTAAACGCTATTGCCAATGAAACCGGCCCAATGCGCCCAAGATAAATGCATATAATAATAATAACCCTGCCTGCCAGCGAAAGCTTATCTGTAAAGTCCCTTGTAAGTCCGGCTGTACCAAGAGCGCTCACCGTTTCAAAAACAATATCCTTAAAATCCCCTGTATTTACTGCCAATAAAAGTGTGGTAAATGCAAATAAACATAAAATTGATATGCAAAGCACCATAATCCCTTTGCGCATAGTAAGAACCGGAATAGTACGGTTAAATACAACTGTGTTCTCACGTCCCTTAATCATTGACCACGCCTCAAGCATTACAACTGCAACAGTAGTAGTCTTAATTCCTCCTGCAGTTCCCACAGGAGAACCTCCTATAAACATAAGTATCATTGTTAAAAATGTAGCAGCATCCGTTAACTCCGACTGTGAAATTACCGAAAATCCAGCAGTTCTTGTATTTACCGACTGAAAAAGACACATCATAAGCTTTTCAGGCAATGTAAAGGAGCCAATGGTTTTCATATTATTGTACTCTAATACAAAATACATTGCAGCCCCTCCAAAAATCAGAATAGCTGTCATAATAATAACAATCTTGGAGTGAACGCTCATCCTCACCCACACATCATCCAAATGAATACTTTTCCTTATTAATAACCCTAAAACTCTTTTCACATCCCACCAAACAATAAATCCGATTCCTCCCGAAACCACAAGCAGCATGGTCACGATATTGATATAAGGGTCCCTGACATATTCTGCAAAGCTATTACTCCCGATAATATCAAGTCCTGAATTACAAAAAGCAGATACAGAAATAAAAAGCGATACCCATACTCCCTTTATCAATCCAAAACGAGGTATGAATCTGACAAGATAAAATAGAGCGCCTATTAGTTCCATGAAAAAAGTAATTTTAAAAATCTCAAATAAAAACCTTATAAGCCCCGACAAGGTGCTTAAATTAAATGAATCCATTACCACAAGCCTGTCCTTTAGCGTTATTCTTTTCCCGATTAAAATAAACAATAGTGTGGTAAAAGAAATAATACCTAATCCTCCAAGCTGAATCATAATCAGTATAACAATCTGTCCAAAAAGACTCCAATAAGTACAAGTATCTACTACCGCAAGTCCTGATACACAAACCGAGCTTGCAGCAGTAAATAATGCATCAATTAGTGATGTCCAGCTTCCATCCGCCGAAGAAATAGGCAGCATCAAAATTAAAGTTCCTACCACAACAGCCAATGCAAAGCTTATTACAATGAGCTGCATGGTAGAAACATTATTCTTTTTCTTTTTAGCCTTTCCCCTTATCATTTTATACTTCCTTTTTTCGTTCCAACAACCGATAAAAATAAATATTGCCGGTTCTTTCCGGCCTTGCCAGTAATACATGGTCGTTAAGCTTAGGCCTGAAAGTCTTATATTCCCTTACTACTACCAGCGTCTTTAACACATTTCTCTCCTTAATCTCAAGCTCATAAGACGTAATCTGACTCTTTCTCTTATTAGAATAATTAATCTTTTTTACAATGCCATCCCTTATCTCAAATTTGCGCTGTTTCATCTGCCTGACAATCTTTACCTGATTACCTATACCCGCAACTGTCGCCAGACAAATAATAAGAAAAATACCTATAAACCAAATATTAATTTTCTGGAAAAATACATTGCATAGTATACTGGCAATGATAAATACTAAAAAAACAATATACCCTATAAGCATACCCATTCCCCGAAATTGAAACGCCTTTTTTAAAGCCTTTTGCTCCTCGTCGTTTCCCTCTACCCATTTATCATAAATATACGTAATCTCTCTTTCCATTCCTAACAACCTTTCTCATTCAATGTATATTACTATTTTCTGCCTAAATTACGGTTTTATAATTATGACGCACTGGTATTATTTTACTGTATTCTTATTGAAAATGCAAGAAAAGCGGCATTTAAGGCAAATGCTTCATAAATAACAAATTATTAGGGCTTCTCATTCGAAGCCCCAATAATTGATTTTATTCTTGTTCCTTAACGCTTGGAAATGTCACTGTCACCTTAAATAAATCCCCGTCAAGGGCAATTTCAAACGTACCGTTTTGAAGCTCGGTAAGGCTTTTTGCAATAGAAAGACCAAGGCCGCTTCCCTCCGTTGTCCGAGATTCCTCCCCTCTTACAAAGCGCTGTGTAAGCTCCTCCACCGGAACATTTAGCGGAGCCTCTGAAATATTTTTAATGCATAATACAATATTCCCATTTTGTTCATTCATAGTAAAATATACCCTTGTATTCTCCATAGCATACTTATATACATTTTGCAAAAGATTTTCAATAATTCTATAACACCTTCTGCCATCTGCATAAATCACCATAGAATAATCTTCAATCTGCGGAATAATGGTAAGATTCTTTTTACTAAATTTATCCTCAAACTCTCCGATAGCCTGATTTACCAATTCCACCATGTTAAGATTTGCAGGTAAAAGCTCTATATTTCCTGTGCTTGCCTTTGATACCTCAACCAAATCTTCAATCAGTTGTTTTAAACGAAGCGATTTCTGGTTCAGAACTTCCACATAACCTTTAATAGGTTCTTCCTCTACTCCCTCCCGTTTAATTAAATCAACATAATTAATAATAGACGTAAGCGGCGTCTTAATATCGTGCGATACATTTGTAATAAGCTCAGCCTTTAGCCTTTCATCTCTAAGGCTCACTGCCACCGCCTTATCAAGCCCGTCTCCAATCTTGTTTATATATCCCGCTAACTCTCTTTGATCTCCCTTCATATCGGCAGTGTCAATCTGGCAGGTCAAATCTCCGCCAACAATCTCCTTGACTCCCTCTATCATTTTCTGCATGGAGCGCATATGCAAAAACACACTGTAAAGCCCATACAAATTCCATGCCACGCCAATTGCAAAAAAGAAAAGCCGCCCTCCTTTTGACGCAAGGAAAAACATAATCAAAAAAAATTCTACTACGAAATACAAACCCACAATAATCAGGCTTCGTACCGTAAGCGATGGAATCCTGCACATAGTATCAAAAGATTTGCAAACATTTTTAAAAAACTTTACTGCAAACGCCTTAAGCTTCACAAAAAGCTTTAATGATAATATATATTTAGTCCATTGCCCCGTCTTCATAAGACGTATATTGCCGATAAAATAATCCAATAACAAAATATAAACAATGCCTGACAAAAGCAGCATAAAACAAATGAATACCATACATTCAACAACGCTTGCAAGCCTTATGCGTAAAGAAATACATCCGCAAATTATAACAACCATAACTAATATAATTAAGGCGCTTAGTCCTCCATAAACAAGCGTCCTTCCTATAAGATAATGACAGTCTCTCCTATATGCGCCGGCAGGAATTGTGAAACATATTCCTATACCAAAAAGTATCATAAGTATACATGAAATTAATGAAATCACGCTAAAAGCTTTATTATGCTCCACTATAAAGCTCTCACATTTGCGCAGGCTTAGCAGATTAAATCCAAATCCATTTGGGACGCCAATATACAGTACGCCGCTTCCCTTTATAACCGGAGGAAGCT